>RHFD01000019.1 GCA_003724325.1 Nitrosopumilus sp. D6
TCTGGCATGAGTATGGCATCATTGTACTTGATCAACATGTCCCCCAAACAGCACACGCATGGATGCCTGCCATATTTTGGCCGCCTGCCATGCCTGTTACTGTGATGTCTATTAAATAAATGAGATCCTGGCATGAATCAATTAAATACGCTCTTGCGCGCACTCTGTACATGTTTGGCAAAAAACCATCCCTTGAGGAGGGAGCCTATGTGTTCTCCACTAGAAAGAACGGAGACTATGAGGACTTTGTATTTGGTATAGTCACCGGAGTCGAGGGCAGACGGATAGGGGTAAATGGAATAATTGTCAATCCTGTCGGCCTCAAAAACAAGGTAGAACAGGGCAAGACTGGAGAGCGCTCACAAGAGATACTATTACATCCGACCCCTGATAATGTGGTGCTGGCCCTAGTTTATCGTATCGAGCACGAGAACTTTGCAGGCGAGCTGGATCTTGACAAGGACAGGTGCGACCTCATACCTCCACAGGTGCACTCGATGCTAGACGGCTGGGTGCGCGAGTCGCTCTCAGAGTTTCTCAACAACGTGCTGTCACTGCCGCCGGGATCAGAGCGCGACGAGGCAAAGCGCGTACTAAAACACAGGATGGAGGCTCTGGTAGATAAGAACCTCAAAAGGGCGCTGTACTCGGTGTGCCGAAGTCTCAAGATTCTCAACTAATCTCCATAGTTTTATATTATGCCCGCAGTGAGTCCCGATACGATGGAATACGTCTATGCCGCACTACTCTTGCACAAGCTAGAAAAAGAGGTAAGCGAGGCAAATATTAGCTCTGTTGTAAAGGCGTCAGGCGCAAATGTCAACGAGGCGCAGGTAAAGGCGCTAGTGGCTGCACTGGCAGATGTAAATATTGAAGAGGCCGTAAAGGCGGCTCCCGTGGCAGTCGCAGCAGCAACAACTGCTCCGGCCGCAGATGCCCCTGCAGAAAAGGCAAAGAAAGAGGAAAAGCCCAAAAACGATGGCAAATCAGAAGAGGCCGCAATGGAAGGACTCTCATCACTGTTTGGCTGATTATTTTTTTAAAAATTGTATTTAATTAAGAGGGGGTATATTTTGCCTGCTCTGCAAGCGCCCTTGCCTGTGCGTCTGCCTTTTGCAGGATCTGCTCGCGCGTCTCGTCTGTCATGAATCCGGACTCTACAGAGACCGCGCGCGCATATCTGGCTGCCTTTGAGAGTATCTGTGATATGTTCTCCGGGGTAACATATGCTACCTCGACTGAGAGTGACACTGCCTCTTGGTGTGCTCGCGCAAACTCGTCTCTGATCTTTTCTACATCAATTACCATCTCTTCTTGGGAATACTTTAGGCCGTCCTCAAGGGCAGTGTATAGGGAGACTCCTGCCTCTACTGGCTTTATGTCAAGCTTGCCAAGTATTGCTGCCAGCTTTTCGTTTATGGGCTGGCCCTTTAGAACCGGCGTGCTGTCTTTTGCAATCCAGATTGTGCCCTGATCTATCTTTGTTGGAATGCCTGCATTCTTGAATTCTGTGAGCATTGGTCCCGGGGCAATTCCGGTGTTCTTTGCGGGAACCACAATGTCAATGCTTGCAATATCGCCTCCCCTTGCTGCCATCATGACCTTGTTTTTTGCAAGCAGCACGTTGAGCTTGAAAGGTGACATGTCTGTAAACATGAACATGCACTGACCCTTTAGTTCTGATATGATCTCCTTGATTCCAGGTGTGTCTACTCCCTCGAGCGCCTTTTTGGCGACCTTGTCTTTTATACTTACAAACTCCACCTGGCCCTTTAGGATCTTTCTGAGGGGCAGTATCTGAGTAGAGCGCACCTTGCTCATCTTGATTATGGCAAGAACCTTGTATTTTTTGGGCAGCTCTTGGAGCTGCTGGTACATCCGGGTCTTGCCCTTTGGATAGGACTTTCTGTTCTCATGCATTCTTCTTCTTGACCTCTTGTATCTGTTTTATGGGCTTTCCCATGGTAGTCTTTACCATGATTCTCTTTATGTTCTTCTCTCCGTTTGGCAGCTTTTTCTCTACTGCGCTGAGGACTGCATGGGCGTTGATTGACAGGTCTGCGTCATCCATGGACTCGTCGCCTATCTTACAGGACACAGAAAGTGACGCTCTGCTTCTGACCTTGATTGATGTCCTGAATCTCTGCAAAAATGACTCTATGGGGGCATTAAATGGAACGGGCGTGGGCATCTTTCCGCGCGGACCTAGCAGCTGGCCGAGGGTCTTTCCTACGGTGGGCATTACCTGCGTGTCTGCTAGAAAAAAGTCATACTTGTTGATGAACTTGCGGGACTCTCGCTTGTTTGCCGCAAACTTTGCCAACTCGTCTGTCCCAATTACGGCGTCTGCGTTTGCCTGCTTTGCCTTTTGGCCCATGTCTCCGGTGGCCATGACGCAGACAGTCGCAGGCGAGCTTGTCTTTGGCAGCTGGACAACCTCGTTGAGGGCAAACCCCTTTTTTACGTCAATGTCCTTAAAGTTGATTATCAGCTCTATTGACTGCTTGAATTTTCTCTGCTTGGTTGCCGCCTTTGCCTCTTTGATCAGCTCGACAAACTGCGCCTCTGTAATCATTACAAAAATTTCCCGCAGATACTCACTTAAAATCGTTGAGATGGACAGGACTCGGGGTTTATGTGTACGGGCATGAGACTGCCCATGTTATACAGTCCCATGAGCCGTTTCTGGTCTCCTATCTGATTCTGGCACTGAATCTCTGGATGCAAGGAATTCTGGGTGCCTTTTGGGCACCGGGAGAAAGGATGGTTCTAGACTGTCTGAAACTGTGTAATTGTGAAATCCTGCGGTATATGGATTGGTTTTTGCGTGCCTCATCAGGCTATTTTTGGGATTACGCATAATCTTTTTTATACAAATAGAGTGGTATCAAATCATACATGAAATGTGCACTGGATGGACGTCACATCGTCCTTTGTAGACCGCATACTGGTGTGTGCGCACTAGTACTGGTAGCCGCAGTGGTGGCACTGTCGGGCATGGAGGGTGCAGAGGCACTGTCTAGTCTGGACAGAGGCTATCCGCTGTACATGAAGCTCGTCACCCCTGCAGATGTGCAGTGCAGTGAGGAATCCGTTGGTACGATCTCGTACTCTTCGGCCGGAGTGAGCACGACACACACGCTAGATACTTCTTCTGATGTGGCAAAGATAACGTACATTGAGATAAAAGCAAAGTCTACAGACATGTCGATTGCAGTATATAATTTTGCAGTATCTGGGTTGGAGATCAGCACGACAGTTCCAATCTCGGCGCTATACAGCATCACAGACAGGCCAGATAGCGACGTGTATACGGCGCGCCCGGTAATTGTCACAATTGATACCACTGAAGACGGGACTCTCAAATTCGTTGACAATGCCATCATCGGCTCGCAGTCATACAATTCGTTTGAGTCTTTTCTTGGCAAGGTGGTTAGGCACACATCTCAGAGGGGGACATCCATTTACGTAACTTCAGATAAAGACGATAACGGTGACGTTATTGGGAATGTGATTACCTATCCCTCAAATCCAAACATTACCACCTGTTTTACCGGCTTTGCCGAGATTAAAAATGACAAGTCGCCTCCTAGGTTGGTGGTGAGAGGCGCCAATCCCCACCATACTCAGCCCAACTCTGTGCGCTCACCTGACATCACTTCATACGCAGACATTGATCCCGGGGTCAGATGTATGGATGATCCGGGTAACTATGACCTGTCTGGCAAGATAGTTACAAACGGCACCGGTTTTGCATTGGAGAGTACGGGCAAATTTACCATACTCTACACGTGCACTGACGGCTCGGAGAACTTTGACACCATTACAAGGACGCTGATAGTAGACGGCGCAGTTCCTATGATCCTCCAGACAGGGAGCAAAGACATACCTGCGGGATCCGAACTCACAGACATTGTAACGTGCACAGATGACCGCACCGCCGACTCGGATCTATCAGAACGGGCATCGCTGTTCAAGGATGGAATAGAGATGTCTCATACAAGGGAGCCTGGAGACTATTCTGCCACATTTTACTGCACAGATCTAGCCGGCAATATAGGCTCATTGCAAGACGTATCCGTGACGGTTCTGCCGTGGCCAGCAGAGGTCCTGCCCACGCTCAGTGATCCCACGGAGCGAGTCATATACCTAAAACCTGCCATCCCGCCTCCCTCCGAGCTGGGATTCACATGTACTAGTAGCGGCGGGGCGCCACTTGATGCAATATCTCCAAACGTCACCACCTCTGCCGGCTTTGCTAGGAACACACACGTAGGCTATACCTGCCTTGATGATACGAAAAGATCCAACGAACAGGTCATACTGTATGTGATAGACGGCACAAATCCCGTCCTTACATATACAGGTGATGCCACCATTTACCTAAAGCCGGCACAGCAGCACAGTCCTGTAGTATCATGCAATGACGACGGCGATATTTCTGAGAGTATCACATCAGACTCTGAACACAGCACAAACGGCGCAAACCCCGTCATCACGGCCCCCAATTCAGACGGCAATTATCCCATAAAGTACTCGTGCTCTGACAGGGCCAAAAACGAGGCGCAGTCCGAGCCAATAATCACAGTAATAGTAGACGGCACCCTCCCCGTGATCATCCCGTACTCTGGTCCCCTCATCATACACAGCGAGGATACGTTTGAAACGTCATCATCTTGCACAGATACCAACCCTGATGGAGGACTGCTTATCACGATACTGCGGGACGGAACTAGGGTATCTGCAGTCGATCCCCTCATTCCGGGAGACTATGTCATATCCTATACCTGCACAGATCTGGCCAAAAACGAGGCGATGGTACCTGATGTACGCATAGTGGTGGCAGCAGAAGAGAACAGACCGACTATAACGATTACAGGCAACGACCCGCACAGACATCCAAACAGCACCGATTATGTAGACGCGGGGGCAACATGCACAAACTTGGACGGCACCACACAGGACATACAGGGAGATATAGATGCAGTCAACATCAATGAAATAGACCGGTATCCCGTGCCATACAACTGCATTGATGAGAACACAGGATACCGGGCAGTAACTACAAGCAGAACCGTCACCACGCACGCAGATGCGCGCGCCCCCCATGTAGAACTTTATGAACCTCTTTTGGAGTTTCTAGTTGGGGACACATATCGCGATCCCGGGGCTTTATGCAATGATGATGTGGATCATCCAAGGAACGTGGCAGGCACGCCAGATACGGTAGATACAGACTCTGTAGGCCAGACTACTGTGACATACATGTGCACGGATGTCTCAGGCAAGACTAGGACGGCTGAGCGCCAGGTGTATGTATACGGATTACTTGATACTGGCGCGCCACTGTTCATAAATCTGGCCGCATCAGTCACTGAACCGTGTCCAGAGTCATCTGAAGGCACTGCCACATACTTTGGAGACGAACTGGTCACAAGTCATACTATGGATTCCTCCATACTAGAGCAGATAGCATACATTGAGATAAATGCAAAGTCTACTGACAGATCGATTGCAGTGTACAACTTTACAGTGTCAGGTTCTGTGATCAGCACTACTGTGCCAGTCTCTGCGCTTGATGCCATCACAGTTACTGCGCGCAGCGAAGTGTACACGGTGCGTCTCGTATCCTCTACTATACTCACGGCACAAGACGAGACTGTCAGATTTGTAAACAATGCAGGTATTACCGCAGGGGAGTACGAGTTGTTCTCATCATTTAACGGCATCAAGACTCTGCTTGCAACACGCGATGGGGATGCAGTCATATCTCGCGACGAGCATGGCGACACTATCAAAGAAGACATAGCCCGTCACGCCACAACTCCAAACCCTTCTAGCTGTAGCACCGGTTCCATCCAGTCCAAAAGCGACTTGACAGACCCGGTACTAGAGATAATCGGCGACAATCCCCATCATGTCCAGTCCAACTCTATGCGCTCACCTGACGTCACTTCATACGCAGACATTGATCCCGGGGTCAGATGTATGGATGATCCGGGTAACAGGGACCTGTCTGGCAAGGTAGTTACAAACGGCACCGGTTTTGCACTAGAGAAGACGGGCAAATTTACCATACTCTACACGTGCACTGACGGCTCGGAGAACTTTGACACTATTACAAGGACGCTGATAGTAGACGGCCAAAAGCCGACAATCACTAGGATTGTGCCCAATCCCATAGAGCGTGGGTTTCCGCTTTATGATATTGTAAAATGTATAGACGACTATACTTCCGACTTGGATCTGAAAAGGGCTGCAAGGATGCTTGACATCCGTGGTATCGAGAGCTATCTTCATACCAATGTGGAGCAAGGAGAGTACAGGGCCGGATTCATCTGCACTGATCTGGCCGGAAATATAGGGAATCTGCCCAGGCAAATGGTGCAGATCATACCGCTGCCAAAGCCCGTGATAACAGAGCCTCCAAACCCAGTGGTATACCTAATGCCCAACACACCACCTCCGCCTCATGACATCAGGTGCTCCCATATTGACGGGACGCCAATAAACGAGATAACCCCAAACGTCACCACCACTACCGGGTTTGCAAGGGACACGTACGTGGGGTATACCTGTGAGCGTCGAGGAACAATATCTGACGAGCAGGTAATACTATACAAGATTGACGGAGCAAGCCCCATACTTGCGCCAAATACGGATGATTCCATATATCTAAAGCCGGGCGCCATGCACGAACTGACGCTCTCATGTACTGATATAATAGACACTTTACCTGAGATTACCTCAAACTCGTCACTAAGCACAAACGGTACAAATCCGGTCATTACAGCCCCGGGTACAGAAGGTATCTATCACATTAAATATTCTTGTGCAGATGATGCCGGAAATGATGCAGTACAAGAGCCTGTCATTACTGTCATAGTGGATGGCGCACCCATACTAGTCATACCAGAGCCATCTGTGGTTCACATACAGGGAACAGACTTTGAGATCCCGGCGACATGCAATGACAACGGCGAGACGAGGATAACCATAGATCCAGTGATCACCGCTGCCACCCCCCAGGGCCCGTACCATGTAACTGTCACGTGTACGGGCGGGGTGTTTACTGATACGGGGCCCCTGACTGTCACGGTGGTGCACTCTGATGCGCCAGTCATAAAGCTCAACGGACCTGGCAGCATATTTGCAGAGCAGCACTTGTTTGTAGATCCCGGGGCAAGATGCATCGACGCAAAGGACGGAACCAAGCCGATACTAGAAGAGGACATGATATTTCTCCCGCCAATCTCGCCAGAGTACACGGGCACATACCTCGTAATATACAAGTGCACTGACTCTGACGGTTATAACGCCCTAGACGTGTCCCGAACAGTCACGATAGGCAGGGTGGGTGATACGATACAGCCCGTGCTTGCTCTTAATGGCTACTCCAAGATACGGCACATACTCTATACGCCGTACGAGGACGCGGGGGCCACATGTGTGGATGCAAACTATGGCGAGCTCACACCCACGACAGTATTTGACAATGTGGATCCCAGCACCCCGGGCACGTACTATGTAAGGTACTCGTGTACTGATTACAAGACCCTGCCTGTCACCGCAGAAAGAGAGGTAGAGGTGGGCGCGTCATTTACGCGTGATATGGAGCCGCCAGAGATAAAACTGCCCCAGAATATACTCGACGCGCTCGGCTCTGCTGCCACCTCTGGTGATATGGGGCGCATTGGCGCGCCTGCCGCAAACAGTACAGAGCCGGTACTAGGAAACATTACCATAATACAGGATTTGGAAATCCCGCAGAGAAAGGCCGAGCCGACGTTGGAGCCTGCACACCAGGGTGTACTGCACCACCCAAAAGACAAGGACTTTGAGGCGCCGCCTGCGGCATGCACTGACAGCATAAACGGTGTCATCTCGGCAAACTCTAGCCACACAATAGATGTGAGCACGGCCGGAAACACCGGCAACGTCGTGTACTCGTGCAAGGATGCATCAGGAAACAAGGCGCTGCCAGTCACACTACATGTAGAGATAGTAGAGGATAACACGCCTCCCGAGGCGGTGCTCATAGGCAAGGATCCGACCATGGTTCAGCTCGGGCAAGAGTACAGGGAGGAGGGTGCAAGATGCATAGATGACCTGACCCGGGCAGGAGAGCAGCTGCTGCCGGTAGTATCAGGTGATCACATCTATGACGATCAGATCAAAACGTACGAAATGACATACACGTGCATGGATTCTGCAGGGAATGCTGCAGATGTGGGCAGAAGTGTAATCATAGTCGGCGGGAGCCGCGGCAGTGACGAGGACTGGCTGCTAAACCCGACGTTTGGTCGTTCCTGGGAGAACAATGAGCAGACGGTACGTGGAGGGTTTGGATTCAACGGCAGAGTAATAGACGTTACAAACAACTTTCACACGCCGTTTGCAAAGGATACTGCAGATATAGGCGATATCAATACGGTAACTGCAAAGGCGTACACAGAGATGGATCTGCAGAGGATAATTCTGCATCTAGGAGTGCCAGACGTATCTAGGGTGACTGATTCAGAGGCTGACATAATAATAGATGTGAGGCGCGACTATTCTCTAGAGCACGAGTACGAGATTATATCTGTAACCCGAGACCAAAAGGAGTCGCTGATCGACGAGGAGTCGACTGCAGTCGCACTCTCAAAGAAGAGATGCAGCCCCAACTCGGAGGTAATGTGCACCGAGTTTGTAATAAAGTTCAAGGTAATGGCTCCGCTGTCCTCTGATGTTGTGGCTTTATCTGCGATGGATACAGACCGCCGTGTCACAGTATCTTACATTAATGATGGCGTCGACTTTGTAGGCGAGTCGCTGTTACCTGCTGCCACCCACACGTTCCAGGTAAAGAGGGGGAATCAGCACCCCGTAGAGACTACCATGCTTACCCAGCAGGATCGCAGATACAACGTGTGGACTGACCAGTACGGGTTTGTGTGGCTCAAAAACGAGTACAATTCATGGGAGCAGCTCACATACGCAAAGTACGAGAGACTTGCAGATCCAAATGTCAACGTGATGACAAGACACCACAGCGGCTTTGCAGACCTCATAGAGCAGGAGAGGGCAAGGGCGGAGCTTGTGTTTAACTCTAGCTCCATAAAGAGCCACGCAGAAGAGTCCTTTAGCCACGACGCGCCAGTCAGGATTGACAAGCTAAAGGATCCCGTCGTGCTAGAAAAACTCAGGATTGCCGAACTAGCGGCGCTAGAGTATCTAGCAGACAGATAGGTCTAAACCTACTTATAATAAATGCCGGGATTCGGATACTATGTCTGACTTTGATGATCTTGACATGAATCTCTTATCAGAGCTGGCACGAGACGGCTCGGCATCTATCCCAGTGCTCTCAAAAAAACTCGGTGTGAGCGCATCGGTACTGTACAGCCGCACAAGGCGCATGGTAAAAAAGAGACTGATCAAAAAGTTCACAGTCGAAGTCGACGACTCGCTTTTGGGAATAGGGGTAAAGGCATCAGTAGGGATGAATAGGGATCCCAAGTTCAAGGAATTAATACGCAAGGGCCTCCTAGAGACCCCCGAGGTAGTCTCGATATCAGAGGTGACAGGCAGGTTTGATGTAATAGTGCAGGTAAACTCGCGGAATCTAGAGGCGCTTCACGCCGTGGTGATTGAAAAGATTGGCAAAATTGAGGGTATTATCAGCACGGAGACGTTTGTAGAGCTGCAAAAGACATCCAAGGATCCCGTGTATTCAATTATATAATTGGAAAATAATTACTGGAATTTCGAGTCCCACTTGCCCTCGTTGATCTCTGCGGTGATCTCCTTTGGTGTCTTGCCCTCTATCTTTATCCCGAGCGCAACGCAGGTGCCTACTATTGTCTTTGTAACTGACTTTAGGGATGTGGCGTATGACTTTTCAAGCTTTGTACCTGCCACCTTTACTGCCGCATCCATCGTAATGTCGCCTGCCCACTCTGTACCAGATGCGCCAGATCCTTTTTGAATTCCCGCCTCTTTCATTATCAGGGCTGCAGCAGACGGAATGCCGACTTGTATCTCGTATTTTTTTGTATCACTATCCACTATTACAATTACTGGCACCTTCATCCCCTCAAAGTCCTTTGTCTTGTCGTTGATGGCCTTTATTACCTCCATAATGTTGACGCCAAGCGGCCCTAGTGCCGGCCCGAGCGGGGGACCAGCTGATGCTGCTCCTCCTGTTACCAATGATGATATTTTTTGTTCTCCCATGTCTGATCACTGTTTTATGAAAAATTTAACCCTTGCCCTACACTCCACTCGCTATCTTTAGATAGTTTGCATCCACCGTGACTGGCAGCTGGTACGACGCGTCTAGCAGCACCACGGTAGCTTCTTCCTTTTCAACGTCAATTCTGGTAATTGTGGCCTTCATTCCCTTGAATGGGCCGCCTGTAATCTCTATCACATTATCCACTGCAAGCTGGGATACTGTGGACTTTTTGACAAGATATCCTTCTATATCCTTAAACTCTAGCTCGCCTCGGAGCTGGCCCCTGATGTGCCTTATCCCCTCTAGCGCCATGTATGCATCGCTGGGGTTTATCGCCTCTACTACCACGTACCCCTTTAGGTTGTCAACTAGCAGTACTGACTGGATGTTTATCTTGTTTGCATTGGCCTTTGCCTCTAATAGCCGCATCACCACCTTTTCCTGACCCCCGGTGGTTCTAATTGCAAATAAGTGTGATTTTGTATCCTGTTCCAATTTTATCTACCAGTTGTTATCACCGAAAAGACAAACTGTATGGTAAAGCCAATGGCTCCGACCCCGCCTATTCCGAGCAACACCAGCCTGAGATGCTGCTGGTACTCGTCCTTGTCGGGCTTTTTTGCCATCTTCATGGTATTTGCCATGTTCTTCAAAGTCTGCTTTGGATTCAACGTTCAAAATTAATAACGTGTCCTTATATCTCTTATCTATGAATCTGCTAGTGGCGTACCGGGATGACCCTGCAGGCAGCAACATGGCGCGGTATCTCTCAGAGGATATGAGGCCTGATGGCGGCATGTTCCGGGGGGAGCACTATGACTTGGTGGTGATTCCCACCCCGGCAGTCTCTGCTGACTGG
The DNA here is from genome assembly GCA_003724325.1 of Nitrosopumilus sp. D6. GTDB lineage: Archaea > Thermoproteota > Nitrososphaeria > Nitrososphaerales > Nitrosopumilaceae > Nitrosopumilus. The sequence continues at coordinate 11,079 of RHFD01000019.1, forward strand.
TTGGAGGAGAAATACGACTATGACGGATATGTATTCTTATCAAAGCATGCCGCAGAGTCTGAAAGACTAGCGCTCACATGCCACAGCCTTGGAAACTTTGCAGAGGCAAGATTTGGGGGAAACAAGCGGCAGGTGGCCGTGCCGTACCCGCAGCTCCAAAAAGACTACATGCGCGCGCTTGCAGGGCGCGCACACGAATTCCCAGGCTTTCATATTACTATAGAGGCCACACACCACGGGCCGACTGCGCTAGACAGGCCGGCCATATTTGTAGAGATAGGCACCACAAAAAAACAGTGGAATGACGAGTCGCTGTGCAGCTCTGTGGCCTCTATCGTACACGAGACGCTTGCATCACCTGCGCAAAAGAATCCTGCGGCAGTATGCTTTGGCGGGACTCATTACCCTGCAAAGTTCACATGCGAGCTGCTAGAGGGGAGGCACGCGCTTGGAACCGTGGTGCCAAAGCACGCGCTAGGCCACCTTGATGAGAGTCTGTTCTCCCACATAATGGAGAGAAATGCAGGAGTGAGGACTGCACTGCTTGACTGGGCTGCAATGGGGCCTGCAAAGCAAAAGATACTAAATATGCTTGAATCTACAGATCTCGAGGTGATACGACTTTGAATCTGCAGCAGAAAATCTACAAAAAACTGTTAGATGTTCCGCGCGGAAAAGTCACCACATACGGCGAGCTTGCAAGGGCAGTCGGATTATTCAACGGGCAGAGGGTGGTGGGAAACATTATGAACAAGAATCCGTACCCGGTAATAATTCCATGTCACCGCGTGGTAATGTCTGATGGAAAGATAGGCGGGTATGCATACGGTGAGCACGTAAAGGCAAAGATGCTGCACGATGAGGGAATAAATATAGAACGCGGCAGGATATCTGATTTTGAGAAAAAACTGCACAGATTCTAGGATCTCTTTACCCTAATCTCATCCATCAGGGTTCTAAGATGCGCCTTGTTTCTTACAGTGTTTCCGCCCACCTTTTTGTACAGCGACCAGAACTCTGGGTTTGTCAGGTCTTTTCTGTCCTTTGCAATGCGCAACAGGCGTCTTAGGGCGCGCACCTTTGCCACGTACGCCTCTTTTTTGCCCACGCGGGCGCCCTTTCGGCCGCGCTTTGAGCCCTGCGTGGTACCCCTCTTGTTCCTTTGGGATTTTTTTATATGTGCCCTGCCCCTTGATGTGCCGGTAAAGGACTTTTTCCTTATAGTGTTTGCAGTAATGAGGCTGCGTATGTTCTCCCTGGTAATTGCATCTGCAATGTCCTCAAGATGGTCAGAGTCAAACCGTATCCTGTGGATTCCGACTCCCATGACCCTTGATGCAAGCCTCTTTTTTGCCCTAAGATTTACTACCAACCGGACTCACCCTTGCATTGAACACCTTGAACTTTGACTCTACTGCATGCGCGGCAATCTCCCTGCGCTTTCTTGTGCCGACGCCGTGACCTATTCGTATCCCATCTATTTTTGGATCCAGTTTTTTGAGGTCTTCAATGTTGTACACTAGATTGTCAGTAAACCCGGAAGGATGCAGATCACGCGCGTCTTTTGGACCACCATACCCCACCTTTACAAGCCCGGGACGACCCCTGCTCCGCTGTTTTCTCTGGTGGTGGTCTATTCCCTTTGGCTTTCTCCAGCCAGTCTCCAGCCTGACGTAGCGCCAGCTCTCAGGCCTCTCAAAGTCGGGGTTGTGTTCCTTTGCATCCTGCCTCCTTGCAAGCTTGTCCTTGTTGATCAACATTGCGGGTCTTGGATTTTGAAATAAATACGTTCCTAGATTTGCGATGGGAAAGAGATAATAAGGAAATTCTGGACGGATCGAAATATCTCATGATCCGGCCCGGTACTAGAGAGGTTTTTGGGGGCATAACTTGAATGTGCTAGGCACGGCAGCAGGCGCAGAGTTCTCGTCGCAGCTTGAAAGGTTTGGAATATCCCCGGCACTCGTATACAGGAATCCCGGCTCTGATGAGCTTGCCAGAATTGCCGTAGAGCTCAAGGAGGGCGTGATAAACTCGACTGGCTCGCTTTCTGTAAACACGGGAAAATATACGGGGAGATCGCCTGATGACAGGTTTATCGTACATGACGGCCTCACAGGGGATGCAGTGGACTGGGGCAAGATAAACCACAAGTTTCCAGGTGACAAGTTTGGCGCGCTGCTTGAAAAGATGAAAAGATCAGTCCAGGGCAGGGATCTGTTCGTATTTGACGGCTTTGTGGGCGCCGATCTACAAAACCGCCTGCCAATACGGGTGATAAATGACCGCGCCTGGCAGAGCCTGTTTGCAAGCAACCTGTTTATCAGGCCAGCAGCAGCAGAGCTCGAGTCGCACGAACCAGAGTTTACAATACTGTGTCTTAATGACTTTGAGGCATCTGCAGAGGACGGCACAAAAAGCAACGTGTTCATACTAATTGATCTGACAAGAAAGATCGTGCTGATTGGCGGCACACAGTACGCAGGCGAGATGAAAAAGTCAATGTTTAGCGTAATGAACTTTTTGCTTCCAGAGCGCGGAGTCTTTCCAATGCACTGCTCTGCAAACATTGGAGACGGGGGGGACACGTTGCTGTTTTTCGGACTGTCTGGCACGGGCAAGACCACACTGTCTGCTGATTCGAGCCGCAAGCTGATAGGTGATGACGAGCACGGCTGGTCTGATAGCGGCACGTTTAACTTTGAAGGCGGATGCTATGCAAAGTGCATCAACCTCAGCCGCGAGGCAGAGCCGGAGATATGGAACGCAATAAGGCGCGGGGCAGTACTTGAGAATGTAGTGCTAGAGGGCAACAAACCTGACTATGCAGATAATAGTCTTACAGAGAACACGCGCGCCGCGTACCCGCTAGAGCACATTCCGGGGGCTGTAACTCCCAGCGTGGGGGGAAACCCACAGGTGATAATATTTCTGACTGCCGATGCGCTAGGGGTGCTGCCGCCCATCTCGAGGCTTACAAGGGAGGGGGCCATGTACCACTTTATGTCCGGTTATACAAGCAAGCTTGCAGGTACTGAGCGCGGCATCAAGGAGCCAAAGTCGGTATTTTCAGAATGCTTTGGGGCTCCGTTCATGCCGAGGCCGGCTGCCGTATATGCAAAGCTGCTCGGAGAAAAGATCACAGAGCACAATGCAGTCGTGTATCTTGTGAATACGGGCTGGTCAGGCGGGCCGTACGGGGTGGGCAAGAGAATCAAGATACAGTACAGCCGCCTGATGGTGGCAGCAGCCGTATCGGGAAAACTTGACGGGGTACGATATATGCACGACGGGCTGTTTAACCTTGATGTGCCCGAAGAGGTAAAAGGCGTGCCGCCAGAGATTCTCAACCCGAAAAACACATGGAAGGACAAGGATCTATATGACTCTGCGGCGCAAAGGCTTGCAGGCATGTTTGTAGAGAACTTTGCAAAGTTCCAGGGCGTCTCACCAGAGATAATCAGCGCCGGCCCCAGAGCATCCCCGTGACTCCTACAAGGGCTACAATCCCTACAAGTATTGCTGCAGGCCTTGCGGCAATCTCTACTAGCGGGGGGTGCGACTCTGATAGTGATGTTATGTGTATGGCCTCAAATGCGCCAGATGCCGAGTCGCCGGTTCTTATACGAGCTTCTGCCCAGTACTCGGAGTTTCCATATATCTGGAGTGACGGTGATTCCCCCGGAACGGCAGTGACTGTGCGTATCTTGCCGTCTCTGCTGTCTGTAACTGATATCTTTGCAAAGCTCCAGCCATCGGGATGATTAATATCAAATACTATCCTGTCTTGTATCTGCTCTGCGCGTACAGAGCCGGGTGTGTGGTGTATGAGAAACGGCACGACGTACTGGTTTGTATTGTGGGTAATGTGGATCCTTGCCTCATACAGTCCATAGTCACTATTAGTAATGTTCAGATGTAAAATGTCTTTTTCCAGTCTGTATTTTATGTCTAGTCCCGGCGCGTCAAATGAGACGCCGAGATTGCCTAATTTACCTGTGGGCCGGAGCTCTAGTTTTACCATGGCAGTATCTGCCTGCGGGGAGATACTTGCAACAAAGCTTGGCGGGGTGATTATCAGGTCTGCATTGTATGCTGCTGCGACATCAAGCCTGCCAGAGCCTGCTGCATGTATTGGAAATTTGTCACCGTACGCATCAGAGACTGGCTGCGCCGTGGTTAATAGGATGGATCTTAAATCAGAGACTGTCAGCTCGGGATTCTTTTGGAGTAGCAGGGCAGCGGCGCCTGCCACGTGCGGTGCCGCATAGCTTGTCCCGCTAGTAAAGTTGTATGATGTCCCGTACTGTGTAGTGTTGATGAATGCGCCAGGTGCCATGATGTCTGGCTTTATGTAAAACGGCGAGACAGGACCCCTTGAGCTAAAATGGGCTGCAAAGTCGGGATTATAAAACAGGTGTACTGATGCATCAGAGCCGGCAGAGCCGGCAAGCTCTATGCCCTCCTCTCTATCCATTGATACTACGGGTATCTGCGGCAAGTACTCTGGTCCTGAAAACTCGTGCAGCAGCTCGCCTAGGAATATTCCCGGCTCGTTGTTATACACTACGAGTGCGCGCGCACCGGCAGCTGCTGCGTTTTGCTCTTTTGCTGAAAAATACAACAGCTCGCCTTGTATGTCACTGCCCCTCTCCACTACGAGTATCGCGCCTGCCGCATCTGCAATCTCGCCGGGTCTGCCGTATCCGCCAAGTGCAATCCTGCCGCTTGTCGGCTCCTCGAGCTTGGGGGATCCGACCATTGGGATTACAGTATACTGTCTCTCGCCGACTGTCAGCGTGGCAACGAGACTAGATGTCAGGTTGTTGTATGTCGCGCCCACCGTGACTGCTCCATAGCTTCCCCCGGGACTGCCAATGCTCCCGTATTCTGGTCCGTCGTTTCCTGCGGCTACCACTACAAAGACGCCCTGGTCTAGAGCATATCTTACTACGCGGTCTATCTTTTCGTTTGTCTTGTTGACTCCGAGACTGATATTGATAATGTCTGCTCCATCCTCCACTGCCATCCTTACTGCGCGGACTATGAGATCAGAGGAGACACCCTCGCCATCCTCTGAGACCTTGTATGCAAGAATGCCTGCGCCCGGGGCTACCCCCACTGCCTGGCCGTCTGCTGCAATGACTCCTGCCACCTGCGTGCCGTGGCCGTTTGTATCAATGGGAAGTATGCCTTGCTGCACAAAATTATACCCTCCGACTATCTTTCCGTCAGGACCCCATCCAAACAGATCCGGATGCGTGTGGTCTACTCCCGTATCAATTACTGCCACTAGTACTCCTGTCCCGTCTATTCTGTCGTCCCTTGGCACCCCGGTACCCACGTACGGAACGCTCCGATCAAGGTACGTGTGGATGTGGCCATCTTGGGGGTATAGCAAGACAAGAGACACTGCAATGACTGTGGCTAGTATGACGAGTCTCACGGTTCAGGCAGGTGAGTATACAGGTAAAAATGAACTGCTTTGTCTGGGGCGTTATGGATTTGTGTAGTCTACTTCTTTTTATACGGGTGCACTCACCTCTCACACATGGCAGATACCAGTAGACAAACCCACGTGGGGATGATGTATGGACTGACCAGCACGGGTACATTTGGCTAAAGAACTCGTATGACTCGTGGTTCCAGATGACGTACGCTGACTTTGAAAGATTGCAAGATCCGCACGCAAACGTAATGACTAGGACTCATAGCAACTTTGCAGATTTGATAGAGTATGAAAAAGAGAGGGCAAAAAAAGTCTTTGACTCTGAATCAATAAAAAGTACGGTCGGAGAATCATTTAGCCATGATGCACCAGTACGGATTGACAAGCTAGATGATCCAGTAGTATTAGAAAAGCTAAAAACTGCCGAGCTTGCCGCGCTAGAATACTTGAAGAATAGATAATGCTGGCAGGCAGAGAAGTACTGCCAAATCCGTGCAGGGAGATATGCAAGTCCTTTACTAGGAGAAAATCATCTAGTCTGAAAAGATATCTGTCAGGAAGGGTAAAGTGCAAGCCGTGCCATATCTGGACTGATTATACGGGGTGCCACCTCTTTGGCGGCAGTCCTGCAGTCCCGGGATCATCAGGCTGGTACTGTAACTGTTGCAACAAAAAGGTGAGGATGAGGCC
>RHFD01000088.1 GCA_003724325.1 Nitrosopumilus sp. D6
GATTTTTATAAAGCCGCCAATCCCGGGGTAACATGAAGGTGTATGGACTAATGGTACTAGTACTATTCATGCCAATAGCATACGGTGAGATACACGTTACAATGCAAAAAGAGACGTTTGGGTACTGTGAGAGGCTAAACTATACCATTACTGTCTCAGAGGTTACAGGCGAGATTGCAATAATTCACATCCGGGATGCTGCAAATGTCTCTAGCAGTGCAATCCCCATACCCATATCATCATTGCAGACACCAGTTCCCGCCCCTTTTGCGCTCGAGTACCCCCCGTTTAAAAACGGCACATACCACATCGATGCACAATACTCTGGAGAATATGATACAGTACAGTTTGAGATAGCAGACCTTGGAATAGTCTGCCTGCCAAATGACACAAAAAATATAGTGCTTGCCTGGGTGCAGGGGGGCATCTCTGATGGATTTATGGCAGATGCCCTACAGCGGTATGTAAAACATGTAGAGATACCATTTGAGATAACTGAATCAAACGTGTATGATGTGAATCTGCCGGGATGGACCATGACACTAGGCAGTCTGTGGGCCCTCGGCGAGGTTAGTGATGCAGAGTTTATCGACGTGGTAAACTATCTGGCAAAAAAAGGCTTGCTAGTACCAAATGGTGTAGAGGCTGAGATATGAACCGGTACACTGTGATATCTATAATCGCAATAGCAGTGATAGTGGCGCCGTTTTTGTACTCTGGGATTGGCATATTTGGGGCGCCCGAACTAGAATACAGGTGGGCAGCAGAGAGATTTTCATTTTTTGCCCTCTCAAACCACGGAGATGTGGAATTTTGCAACCCGCTGCCGTTTTGGATTGGATTTGAAAAACTGGACATTAATGTATACTATGATTCCACAAATTACGGCACGTTTAGCGTCGGCTCTACACTACTAGATCCCATTTCATATAAAACAAAAGAGGGCATGTTTAAAAGCGACGGGCTTGCAGCATCACAGCACATATTCATGACGATGGACCACGAGTTTTCCGGGGGGGCAATCAGTCTTGATCCAAACAGGTTTGTCATTATAACAAGTGTAGACACCCCCATACTCGGGTTCATCCCATATACCACTAGTGAAAAGATATCAGGATTTGACTTTGCTCAAATGATGAGTTCAAAAAGTCTCTCGTGCTAGTTCTTGCTGCGGTGCGCCTTTGCCACCAGTCCTAGTATTACACCTAGCACACCTGCTGCTGCAAATGCGATAAAGAATCCCGTGCCGAGCTCCTTGCCAAGTGACTTTAGTGAGAACGGCTCTTTTGTCTGCTCCAATACACACTGGCCATCTACTAGTATGGTTCCTGCTCCGCACGTATCATCTAGTACACACAGGCCATCAACTAGTGTAGTGCCTGCCCCGCATTTCTTCTCTTCTAGTACACACTGGCCGTCAACTAGTTTGGTGCCTGCTCCGCATTTCTTCTCCAATACACACTGGCCATCAACCAGTGTAGTACCTGCTCCGCATTTCTTCTCCAATACACACTGGCCATCAACCAGTGTAGTACCTGCTCCGCACTGTGTCTTTTGGGTGTCTGGTGCTGGTACTGGTTTTGGCGGTTCTGGTTCTGGCTCTGCTACATCCCCGTACAGGTTTTCTCCTGCAAGCGATGATCCCAAGACCTCGACTTCAGACGTGCCTGCCGGAAGATCAATGCTCAATGTACGGCTCTGTGTAGTGGTACTAGTCTCCTCAAAGACAGGAAAATCACCATCAGCCAGTACGTCAAACTCTTCGTCTAGTCCTCCGCGTATACTATCAAAAAACGACCTCTCAAATGTCACAACCAGTGTTCCCGCACCATCTGGCACGCTTACATCAAAGATTAGTGATGCCGTATCAATAGAGGAATCAACTGCAGAGACACTCACGCCACTACTCGTATATTCAATGTTAAATGACTCGCCATTCACGCTAGCAGAGACAGTCTCAGCGTATGCCATTCCAGAGGCAAGCACTGCAAATAATGCAAGACTCAGAGATACATGTAACACAAAGCCTGTACTAGGCAGTATCCTCTCATGGATAGCTCTTCCCATGCGGCTCTCAGGCATCATACTAGTCCTCAAACGGGGGGTTAAAAATAAAGAGATGACAATAAATCACGTTAAAGTCAAGATTTCTTATACAGGCATGAAGTATATAAGACTCAGATGACTCCCCGGAGTATCTGGATTATCTTTTCACCGGTTATATTTGCAGCAAGCGACTGTGCCTCTTTGGTCTGAGCCCCAATGTGTGGTGTGAGTATCACGTTTTCGAGTTCGGCAAGCCTGTTTCCCACGGCAGGCTCTACTTCAAACACGTCTAGCGCGGCACCGCCTAGATCTCCGCCCTTTAGGGCATCATACAGGGCATCCTCATCAATTACCCCGCCGCGTGATGTATTGATTATAACTGCAGTCTTTTTTAAAAGTGCGAGTTTTTGTACATCAAAGAGATGATGTGTAGAGTCTAGTAGTGGGACATGTATGGAGACATAGTCAGAGCTGGCAAGTAGCGTGTCCAAATCTGCCTTTATCAGGCCGACTTCTTTTGAGAACTCTTCATCAATTGGCACCACATCATATCCTATTACATTCATGTTGAGCGCACGTGCCAGGCGCCCTAGGCGCTTGCCAATGTTTCCAAGACCTACAATCCCAAGGTATTTTCCCCGCAGCTCTGTCCCCTTTAGCTCTTTTTTCATCCACTTGCCCTGGCGCAGAGCCCTGTCTCCCCTGGCAGTCTGCCTTGCAAGTGCAAACATGAATCCCAGTACCAGCTCTGCCACTGCATTCATTGCTCCTTCTGCTGCATTTATCACGCGAATATCTTTATTTTTTGCAGCAGTCTGGTCGATATTATCAAGGCCCACTCCGACGCGCGCAATTATTTTACATTTAGCGGCCCGCTCTATCATCTGTGCTGTAATTACAGTCCTGCTACGCACTATAACAATCTCATAGTCTGCTATCTTTTCTAATACCTGCTCTGCAGTAATGGCAGGATCATACGTGACTGACAGGCCGTTATCTTGTAGAATCTTGCCAAGTATGGAATCCACCTCATCGCAGATAAGGACTGACTCGTCAAA
>RHFD01000018.1 GCA_003724325.1 Nitrosopumilus sp. D6
TGGGGATCCATACATTGCAACTACCCACATCGAGCTGCGATCCAGGGCCATAACGCAGGGAATTACCACTAGTACCATTCATGCGCCCTCTGCGCTTACTGCCATAGTGGGCGAGTGCGGCCTGCACTTTTACAAGGTGGGAAGAGTTGCCACCATTATGGGCGGCGAGTCGTTTTCAACTCCATACTATACCACGTACAAAAACATGGTACAAGGAGGACACACCATACTATTACTAGAGTACGACCAGGAGAGGGAGTTTTTCCTTGATCCAAAAGACGCGCTAACAGGACTTCTAGAGGCAGAAAAGGGGCAGACAAGAAACGTGATAGGCCAGTCCACATACTGTATAATTGCATCAAGGATTGGATCGGCGGATCAAAAGATCACGGCAGGCATGATATCAAGTATTGTAAAGACTGACTTTGGAGGCCCGCCGCACACCGTTATAATTCCCGGCAGCCTCCACTTTACAGAGTCTGATGCCCTAGATGCATCATGTGTGTGCATAGACAGTCCGACAGGAAACACTGTAGAGAAGATATCTGCACAGATGATTGCAAAGTACGTTCCAATGGTAAGAGAGGCGCTCAACAAGGCAAGAACCACCCATGCAGGCAGGCATGATGAGATTTTGGAGAATGCAGAGCTCTACATACGGGACGCAGAAAAGTTTCTTGCAGACGGGCAGGACGAGGTGGCAGTGCTGAGTATCGGGTACGCCGACGGGCTGATAGACGCGCTGAGAATGGCAGACGGCCTTGAACCAAAGATGTAATTAAAGAGGGACGTTGGAGGCAGGCATGAAACACGAATCCCACATATTGGCTGCCATATACGCAGGCCAGATAAGTGGCAGAGATCCTGCAGAGATTTTGGAAAAAAGAGGAATTACCATTAATGGCATGATGGAAAAGCTGGTGCAAAAAGGCCTAGTAGAGAAAGGAAGAGCCATACTCACAAGTGCCGGAAGAGAATCACTAAAAGTAGTGCTTGCAGGCGGCGTCTTTGATATAATACATCCCGGGCACATACACACACTTGATGCGGCAAAAAAACTCGGCGACGTGCTAGTCGTGGTGGTGGCAACTGACAGTACTGCCATAAAGATGAAAAAGCGCAAGCCGCTGCACTCACAAGAGCACAGAAAAGAGCTAGTAGAGTCACTAATAATGGTGGACCTGGGAATAATTGGACAGGAAGACGACATATTTGGAACAGTCGATCTCATCAGGCCGCAGATAATAGCGCTCGGGTACGACCAGGTGCACCAGGAAAAATTCATCAGGGACGGATGCAAGAGGATAGGTCTTGATGCAAAAGTAGCAAGGCTGCAGTCACCGGTTCCAGACAGTTCTAGCTCAAAGATACAAAAAGAGTACGGCAAGTCAATTCATGGAATCTAGGGGTCTGCAGATACAGTCATTACTATCTTTGAGCCGTCATCAAGTGTGGCAGCATTACGCAGGCACACGCCAGATATCAGCTCTACTATCGAGTCGTCATGGTGGGTCCTCTCCAGTATTATCAAATGGCATGCAATGTCATTTATTTTGGCATCAAAGCACTTTACCCAGCCGTATGTCCTCTTGCCGTCAGAGAATCCTTCAATGCGCGTACCAGGCAGGCCTTCAAACTGCCTGACTGCCTCGCGATGCTCCCTTTTATCTAGACGGACATTAAGGGTGCCAGGAAACGGGACGTATCCTATCTTTGAGCGAAACTGGCAGGTATATCCGTCGAGCGCCATGTAATAGGCTCCCTCCCCCATCCCCGAGACAAGTGTTCCCTCTAGTCTTACGCGCGGGGATGGCTCGAGGTTTTTTTGCAAGGCAGAATAAAGCCGAGATATCTCCTTGTATCCGCGTGCAGTTATCCGTACGGATGTAGTGCGCCCAGTTACCATCCTCTCTACAAAGCCCCCCTGCTCTAGATCTAAAAGATGCCTTGATGCTGCCTGCTGTGACTTTTGGAGGCCGCGCCCAAGTGACATGGTAGACATTGGAACAAAGTTGCGCCTTGCCCCCTTTGAGAGCAGATATGAAAGAGTCAGGATGTGCTGAATTTTTAGTTCTGTCATCTAGGAAATGCCCAGATCGCCAAATGTCTTTAGCGTCATGCCCTCAGAATTTGACAGCTTGGCAATGCGGTGGCCTACAATACACTTGATTCCTGCCCCCTTTGCCCCGTCAAGCAGTCTCTGCGTGATTATACCATCAAGCATCAAATACTTTATTCCCGACTGGGTTGCAAGCTTGCTTACCACCTCGCTTATTGGGACTCTGAATATCTCGTTTTTTGCATCATCTAGTGCTACTGCTTCCAGGGTTTCATTTAGTCCAGAGAATATCTTTGATGCGGCCTCTGCAAGCGGCTTGTCTAAATCAGTTACCGGTGCCTTTTGCTTGCCGGCCTTTATCTCTTCTGCCACTGGTCCGAGTATCTCGTCGATTCTCTGCGGGGTCATCTCTTCTACCTCTACTGACGGATCTGCCCTGAGCTCATAGTCAAGTGATACAAGTGACTTTAGCTCGCGCAAGATAAATCCGCCTGCCCTGTCCCCGTCAAGAAATGCCACGACTGTATTTTTTGTATCGCATAGCTCTTTTATCGACTCGTCAATCTTTGCTCCCTCGATTGCAAGTGCATTGTTGTATCCTGCGCGCAAGAGATTCTTTACGTCTGCTCGTCCTTCTACTAGTATTATCCAGTCAGAGTCGTGCATGCCGGATCCGCATGCCAGCTTTGATGGACCATATGTGGATGTCCTCGCAGAGTCGCCGTGGTGGACGTCATTTAGCATGGACTCGCCCTCACTTACTGTCTTTGTGGCCCACTTGCGCTTTATCTCCTTGGCGCGCCTTACAATGTCTTCTTTTTTTGCCGCGCGCACATCGTCAATTGCATCAAGCTTGAACTTGCAGTCAAATGGCCCCACCTTGTCAATGCTCTCGATTCCTGCTGCAATGAGGGCGCACGTCTCAATATCAGTACTCATCGGGATGATTGCGATTCCAGAAGTAGAGTTTGATGTTGATTTTGGCTTTACCTCGATGCGGCCCACCTTTGATGTGCGCTGCAGCTCGTTTAGATTCATCTCTGGGCCTAGCAGTCCTTCTGTCTGGCCGAAGATGGCACCGACTATATCAGTGCGTTCAACGAGCCCGTCAATTTCGTAGGAAAGCTTAACGTGGTATTTGACAATTCCTGATTGAGGCATAAACTAGTCATCTCCTTCATGATTATGACAATTTTTTTAGGCATGCCGTATATGAGGGTATCGAAAGAGGCGCTCTCAGGCATGGCTATACCAGATGATATCACACGGCACAAAACATTTTCAAATACTTAAATGCGTTCACGACCATGCTATATCATGAAATTGGCAATCATAGTTGCAGCAGCAATCGGCATAGCAACACTGACTGGATTCAGTATGGTATCAGGCTGGTGCTTTCCCATATACTGCTAGGGGAGATGCTCCTCTTTCCACTTTTGGGCCGCATCCACACACAACTGCCAGGCGGTACTATCTTGCTCCGAGTCAAAGCCTCCTGACTGGTTCTTGAAATCCGCATTGCATCTATCTGTCATGGTCTGCGCCACCTCTACTACCCGTTGCGCAATGCCTGTCTGCGGCGGGGCAAACTGTTCCTGGTCGTACTGTATAATGCCGGACTTTGCGGCATAAAACTCTGCAATCCCGAGCATCTCATAGTCAAGGGACTCTTGCAAGAGCGCATCAGAGCGTACCCTTGCAGACTCATCACCGGTCTTTATCCACTCTAAATAGTGCGAGTCACTCTCCATTTGCGCCTGCGATGATATCTTTAGCAGATCCACAGATCCCTCAAATATGGCAGGCGGCCCGAGTTTATCATACCTTGAAATTATTTCTGCAAACTCTGCTAGATGTACATCATACGAATCAAGCAGCTGCTCCTTTGACAAGTCTCCCTCCCTCCATAGTGTAGTCTGCGAGTAGAATCTTGTCTGTATCTGCTTTATCTCATCTTGGATTTGCTCTAGCTCTACTCCAAACTGCAGACCTTTTTGTCTAGTCAGATCCCCCGAATAGTTGTATGCTATTACTGCTAGTATAACTAGTACAACTAGCGCCACCATCACACACTGTATAGTCTTTTTCAAGTTTCATCCACATAATTTCCGTGCTCGTCAAGCTTTAGCTCTATTGTAAACTCTGTACCGCTGATAAATGACTGGTTGCGAATAGACCTGACCTTGCCTATCACCAGCTCATATGGCCATATCTCTACAACTATCGAGCCCACATCTGCTATTGGCACCTCTGTTATCTCCATGTCCTCGCGCCGCACGCCGTGTCTCTGAAGTGTGTGTATTGCATGATCCAAGAGCGGCTTTGGGTTGTTGTTATCTAGCACCCATACCTTTCCCTCATACTCGATCTTTTGCAACTCGCACGATTTTTTCTGCCACTCCTATAACAATTATTCCAATCCGTACGCATCAGATATACTAGATCTCATAGTATCATGGCCATACAGGGCCCAGATATCTGGCAGTAGAGGACACTGCAAAACCCCTGCCATACAAGAGGCACACCTAGGCCAGAATTGCATTTTTAGCAAGGATAATTAACCGCAGGCAGATATCTGACACTAGTGCCAGCGTTTGTAGTCAGTGTTACCATTGAGAACAAGCCCGGAATAAGCGATCCCGAGGGAGAGACTATCCTAAACGATCTGGTACTAAGGGGCTCTAGCGAGGAGATCTCCCGCATACGCACCGCAAAGATGCTAAAGTTTACAATAATAGAGGCAGACAAAGAGTCTGCAGGAGATAGGGTGGAAAAAATATGCAATGATTTGCGCATATTCAACCCGCTTGTAAGCAGTGTGAGTATCGGGGTCTCAGAGCAGGCAGGTTCAAATTAAATACCGCCGGATGCAAGGGATTCTGTGAGGGTTGGAATCGTAGTGTTTCCCGGTAGTAACTGCGATCGCGACATGTATCATGTTCTTGCCGACGTATTTGGACTAGAGGTGACATACTGCTGGCACGAGCACAACCTGCCAGATGACCTAGATGGTATAGTGCTTCCCGGGGGATTTTCATACGGCGACAGGCTCAGGGCAGGAGCAATAGCAGCACGCAGCCCAGTCATTGCCGATGTCAAAAAGATGGCGCAGAGATCCGTTCCGATACTTGGCGTATGTAATGGATTCCAGATTCTCGTAGAGGCGGGGCTTCTTCCGGGGGCGCTGCTCAAAAACGACTCGCTGAGTTTTATGTGCGGATGGACAGAGCTCATAGTGAATAGTTCCAGGACACCCTTTACATCAAAATTTTCAAAAGGCCAAAGAGTTCCCATACCCGTTGCAAACAGCGAGGGAAGATACTATGCAGATGCTGACACGCTAAAGGAGATGGAGAGAAACGATCAGATTGTATTTAGGTATGGGGACCATGTGAATGGCTCTTCAGATAAAATAGCAGGTGTGTGTAATGTAGAGGGTAACGTGGTGGGGATGATGCCGCATCCAGAAAGGGCAGCAGAGCCGGAGATAAATCCGGCAGGAACTGGTACGACCTCGCTCATATTTGAGTCACTGTGCGGTGTTGCAAGCTGAGTCTAGAGCCTGGCGAGCTAGAGAATCTAAAATCCAGGATTGGCAGGATGCCGACTAGAACCGAGATGCACATTGTTGCCGCAGAATGGTCAGAGCACTGCTCGTACAAGTCCTCAAAAATGCACCTCAAAAAACTCCCGATGAAGGGGCCGCTTGTAATATCTGAAAAAGGGTACGACTCTGGCGTGCTTGATGCAGGTAATGGATACGTCATTACTGCCCACATTGAGAGCCACAACCACCCGTCTGCAGTAGAGCCGTACGGGGGGGCAGCCACAGGTGTGGGCGGGGTAATACGGGACATACTGTCTGCGGGAACTAGGCCGATTGCCATACTTGACGGGCTGCGCTTTGGAGACATTAGTACTGATATGCACTCAAGGTGGCTCTTCAAGTCTGCAGTATCTGGCATTGCAGACTATGGCAACTGTCTTGGAATACCCACAGTAGGCGGCGAGGTAGAGTTTGATGAATGCTATCAAAACTATGCGCTAGTAGATGTGGCAGCAGTCGGATTTGGCAAAAGGGCAGACCTCGTACGCAACCATGCGCAAAAAGGAGACCTAGTAGTACTGCTTGGCGGCATGACTGGCAGGGACGGAATAGGCGGCTCGCAGTTTGCATCAGACTCGCTAGAGTCAGAGAACCGCTCGGCAGTCCAGATACCTGATCCGTTCATTGAAAAGCTGATAATAGAGGCAGTAATTGAGGCCAGGCGCCAGAATCTCATTCACGCCATGAAAGACCTAGGCGGTGGTGGTCTGTCATGCGCAATATCAGAGACTGCTGATGCGCTAGAAATTGGAATGGATGTGGATGTGAAAATGGTGCACACGCGCGAGCAGGATATGAACCCAGAGGAGATAATGACGTCTGAATCTCAAGAAAGAATGCTGATAATTACCGGCCAGCCCGAGCTAGAGCTATTGCAAAATATTTGCAAAAAGTTCCGCATATCGTGCTCTGTGATTGGACACGTAACAGCAGACAGGCAGATGCGCATAAGGCGCGGCCAGGAGATACTTGCTGACATTCCTGCAGGCGTGGTGGCAAACGCCTCGCTACTTGATCTTCCATCAAAGCGGCCCCAATATCTAGACGAGATGGACAAAAGAGTCCCAGAGCAGATTAACAACTATACTGAAATACTAGAGCGGCTCCTCACATCACCAAACATTGCAAGCAGGGCGTGGGTGTACAACCAGTACGACCACGAGGTCGGAATCCGCACAGTGGTAAGGCCAGGACTTGACGCGTCAGTCTTGAGACTTGATAATGGCAGATATCTAGCGCTCACAATTGATGCAAACCCCAAGCACTGCCATGTGAACCCGCGGCAGGGGGCAGCAGGCTGCTTTGAGGAGGCATGCAGAAACATTGTGTGTGTCGGGGCAAGGCCTGCAGGAATGCTTGACCACCTGCAGTTTGGCAGCCCAGAGAACCCCGAGATATTCTGGACGTTTCTTGAATCCCTAGAGGGACTCGCAGAGTACGCCAAAATACTAGAGATACCATGCATTGGCGGCAAGGTAAGCTTGTACAACGAGACTCCCGCAGGCCCGATAAAGCCGACTCCGATGATTGCAATACTAGGGCTTGCAGACAAGCTATTTGTGGCTCAGAAAACATCAGAGGGCGACTCTTTGATAGTACTAGGGGATACAAAAAATGAGATGGGCGGATCAGAGTACTATGAGTATATACACAAAATTACCGGCGGCACATGTCCTGCAGTGGATTCTGCCACGTCGAAAAAAAACATGAATGCAGTACTAGACATTATAGATGGCGGACTAGTAAAGTCAGTTCATGACTGCTCAAAGGGGGGACTTGCAGTGGCCATATCAGAGCTGTGCATGACATCAGGCATAGGCTGCAGCACAAACCTTGATGATACTCCCGGAGACGCGCCCCTTGATGCAATGCTATTCTCTGAGAGCCATTCGCGCTATCTCTTGGTAGTAGAGCCGAAAAACAAAGATGCCATAATATCACTACTCAAAGAACGCAGGGTCTTCTTTGGAGATGCAGGTAGATTTGGCGGAAAAAAAATGCGCATCGAGTGCAAGGGGAGCATGATTGATCTAAGCGTTGATAAGGCGCAAAAGGGGTGGTCAAGTTCGTTGGGGAGGCTAGTTCATGGTTAAGGAGAACTGCGGGGTAGTGGGCATATTTAGTCTCAGCGGTACCAATGTAATTCCAATGGCAATTGATTCACTGCGCGCGCTCCAGCACAGGGGCCAGGAGGCATGGGGTCTTGCCATTCCAAACAAAGAGCCCTTTAAGAGACTAGGCCTCGTGTCTGCATCCTCAAAAGAGTTCAAACACATTACTGAAGAGTATGCATCACCGGCAGTAATAGGACATGTAAGGTACTCTACAATGGGACGCAGTTCCCTTGAGAATGCCCAGCCGCTAAAGGTAAAGGACTTGTGCATTGCGCACAATGGAACCATTACAAACATCCAAGAGCTCTCAAATTTAGTGGGGGGGTGCTCGTTTACCCCGCAGAATGCAAGTGACACGCTAGTGGCTGCGCAGAGGCTAGTCGCTTTAATATCACAAGAGGGGGAGATGTGCAAGGCGCTCTCTGTGCTCAAAAACGAGATGGTAGGCTCGTACTGCTTTACCTTTATCTCAGATGACGGCTCTGTGTATGCGGCACGCGATCCAAAGGGGTTCAGGCCAATGGTACTAGGGCACAAAAAAGATGATGACACGTTCATAGTTGCCTCTGAATCCTCTGCGCTCTCTGCAGTGGGGGCGGATCTTTTGCGCAACGTGACTCCGGGGGAACTAGTACGGCTAAGCAAAAACGGCATGGAGACAGAAAAGTTCTCAGATGATAAAAGCAGGGCTCACTGCTCTTTTGAGTTTACCTATTTTGCGCATCCCTCTAGCTGCATGGAGGGTACTAATATCTATGTGGCAAGAAAGAACATTGGCAGGTTTCTTGCAAAAAAATTTCACATCAAGGATGCAGACTTGGTAATACCGGTGCCGGACTCTGCAAGACCTGCCGCACTAGGGTATGCACAAGAGCTCGGGCTGCCCTTTGAAGAGGGATTGATAAAGGATCGCTATAGCAAAAAAGGCCCGCTCCGGAGCTTTATCGAGCCGCACCAAAGCGACCGCGTCGAGATAAACCGGTGGATAATTCCAATACAGGAGATAATACAGGACAAGCATGTTATAGTAATTGATGACAGCCTGGTGCGTGGTACTAGCTCGCGCGCCATAATCATGGCACTGCGCAGGGCAGGTGCAAAAAAGATAAGCATGCTAGTGACATACCCGCCGATAAAGTTTCCATGCTATGCAGGAATTGACTTTCCCTCGCAAGAAGAGTTGGCGACATTTACAAAAGAGGACATCTCTGATGAAAAGATTACAGAGATGGTAAGAAATAACATTGGTGCTGACTTTTTGGGGTACAATGACTCGCAAAACCTTGCAGCAGCGGTGGGAATGCCAGTCGAATCAATGTGTTTTACGTGCTCGACAGGCGACTATACATCCCTTGGGATCACACCAGAGTTTAAAAGCAGGATAGAGGTAAAGGAAAAATAATGCAGGCAGTATGGAACGGACAGATACTAGCAGAAAGCGATAGCACCATAGTAGTAGAGGGGAATCACTACTTTCCTGCAGACTCGCTGAAAAAAGAGTACTTTGCAGACTCGGAGATGACGTCTGTTTGCGGATGGAAGGGCACTGCCAAATATTATACTATACGTGTGGGTGAAAAGACAAACGAGGACTGCGCATGGTACTATGCAGAGCCAAATGACGCGGCGGCAAAGATAAAGGGCATGGTGGCATTTTGGAAAGGTGTGGATATTCAATGATGTTTAATTATCAGTACATGCAATATAGTCTGTGAAGCAGTATACCATACTACTTGGAATCGGCGGGACGGCCATACTAATAATGGCAGTCTTTTTTGGGGCAGACCTGCTAAAAATGTCCATATCAGTAAACGAGTATGACATATTTGTAGACCCGATACTTGACAGGCAGAGCCTGTTTGTAACTGGCAGGATTACAATTCAGAACACCGGCTCGCAGCCACTCACCAACATACACGTCAACTTTGGATCCGGCGACACGATGGATATGAAGATCCTTGAGAGCGGCAAGAAGATCATATTATCCCCTCCTCCTGAGAACCCGATGGAGTTTGTAGTTATTAGCGCAGATGAGGGCATATATGTAAGCAAGGCGTACCGCGAGCTGCCAAAGATGGTCGGCATGATGGGATCATAGGCGCAGTTTGATTATATGGAGGGTGGCGCCAGCAATTCCTGCTTGAAGAAGAGTCGCATCTGGCATCCGAACACGCAGATGGCCGAATGGAAAAAATTCTGCACCATACGCAGCGCAAGGGGCGTCTGGCTGACTGACACAAATGGCAACAAGATGATTGATGCTGTGGCATCAATGTGGTGTAATGTATGGGGCCACTCTGAGAGGCGGCTGGTAACTGCCATGACAAGTCAGGCAAAAAAGCTACAGCACTCGTCCCTGTTTAATCTGACAAACAGGCCTGCAGAAGAGCTGGCAGACAGGCTGGTAGGAATCTCGCCGGGGATGAATAGCGTGTTTTTTTCAGATAACGGATCGTCTGCGATGGAGGTGGCAGTAAAGATGGCCATACAGTACTGCAAAAACACAAACCAGAAACGCACAAAGATCGCCGCGCTCAAAAACGGATACCACGGCGACACGTTTGGAGCAATGTCAGTAGGGTACATACCAGAGTTCTTTTCAAGATTTCAAAGGCAGCTATTCCCGGTAGTCAGGCTTTCAGTGCCAGACAAATACAGACCCCCGAGGGGCATGACCCCGCAGGATCACACAGAGTACTGCCTTGATAAGATGGAGGAGAGGCTTGGCAGGGGCGATATTGCAGCGCTAGTCATGGAGAGCGGGGCGCAGGTGGCAGGTGGGGCGCTTCTATATCCAGAAGGATTTGAGCGCAGTGCAGGGCGCATCTGCAAGAGGCACGGCGTCTTGCTGGTCCTCGATGAGATTGCGACGGGTTTTGGCAGGCTGGGCCCGATGATACAGTATGCAAGGCAGAAATGCTCCCCTGATATAGTCGCGTACGGTAAAATGCTGACTGGCGGATACCTCACCATGGCTGCCACCCTTGCAACAAAAAAAGTCTATGACGCGTTTCTTGGAGAGTTTGATGAGCATCTGCATCTCTTTCACGGTCACACATACACTGGAAACCCCATTGCTGCAGCAGTTGCAAATACAAACTTGCGCATGTACAAGGAGAGAAACCTGATTAACAGGATCAAAAAAACATCCCTAGTCTTTGAGCAATTCTACGACGAGCTGCTAGCACTAAACATGGTAGGCGATGTCAGGCACAGGGGAATGCTGATGGGAATAGAGCTGGTAAGTGACAAGAGAAAAAAGACACCAGTCACCATGGAAAAATCAATTAATAGTATCATCTTTGAGGAAGGCAGAAAAAACGGCATTTATCTGCGGACCCTTGGAAACATTGTGCTCTTGGTGCCCCCACTTGCAATCACAGAAGAAGAGCTCGAAATGCTGCTAAATAGGACAGTCAGAACTATTAAAACACTCAAGACCCGGATTATGTGAATATGTTTGAGATGTGCATCAACTATTACACCATGCAGTTTTGAATCTAGTTCAAATGTATAGCTCGTATACAGGGTTATTTTTTAGATACATCAGAGTCGCTGGAATCTGCGCCCTTTATCTTTGCAAGGTTTCTTGTCTTTGAGACATGCCACACCCCTACCATTCCAAGCACCACTGCAATAATGACAAAGTTGATGGGCGGCTTTACTAGCTGCGAGCCATAGTCTACATGCGATGCAACATACATGACTCTTCCCACATACTCTACATCCGTAATGGGATAGTCTATCCCGGGAATGGATTCAGGGTTGGCATCGCCTTTTGTACGGATCTCCTTTGGATCCTCGTTTGTTATCGAGACTACCCTGTGTACTACTGTTTTTTTAATCTCGGCTCGATTAAAGACGATAATATCTCCCATATCCACTTCCTCAAAGGGAAGACCACCTTGCACTACTATAATATCATATATCTCGATTGCCGGAACCATGCTGCCGCTTACCACCACATAAAACGGGTTCGAGGTTCCAAAGAAGAACTGCATGCCAAGCCATACCACTGCTATGCTCATGCCAATTATGAGCAGATCCTTTAGCACTCTAGCAGGGGTAGTCTTTGCCAATCTGCTTGTATACCAAACAGGCTAATTAAATTTGTTGTCCATGGTATGAGAAGACCGGAGCCTGTGCCATGAGACAGGACAGAGATTGTGGCAAGTCCTGCCTTGAATTATATATGTGGCGCCCGGCAAGACGTGCGTGATGAGGACAGATCAGGTGCTTGCGCTGATCGGAGGAATACTCGGAGTAGCCATAGTGCCCGTGGTGCTTGCTTCTGCCATATCTAGCACAGAGGCTGATGTGGATTCAGTAGCGGGCGTCGCAATGGTAGGCAGCGCGCACATTGTATCTATTGTGATATTTGCACTGGCATCCATCTCTGCCATCATTGTTGCATTTACCGTAAAGACCCCTAGAATCACAGGATATGTGTTAATCGGGCTTGCATCCACAATGATTGTCATATCAAACGTGACGGGGGCCGTATCATGGGTGCTATTACTTGTGGGCGGAATCATTGCAGTAAAGTACGGGGACAGGAAATAGGCATCTAGATATTATTTTATAACAGGGAACTATATAACGCCATTTGATGAATTATCCGGACTTTATCTGCGAGTGCCAGGAGCGGGTCTTTTCTGGTACGGGGATTACCTCTGATGATGCAAAAAGACTGCTTGACACGCCAGATGAGCACCTCTCCGTATTAGGCAGGTGCGCAGGTGAGATTACGCGCGACTTTGGCGGAACAGGCGTTGATGTAGAGCAGTTGTACAATATTAAAAAGAATGCGTGCAGTGAGGACTGTTCGTTTTGCTCCCAGTCTGCATTCTTTGAGACGGGAATAGAGACGTACCAGCTGCCTCCCCCCGAAGAGATAGTAAAAAGTGCGCAAAAGGCAAAAACCGAGGGCGCAGAGTCGTACTGTTTGGTAGCTGCATGGCGCGAGCCTTCTGCAGAAGACTTTGAAAAAGTATGCAACATAATATCCATGATAAATGAAAGAGTCCAAATAGATATAGAGTGCAGCTTGGGATTTCTGACTGGCTGGCAGGCAGAGCGCCTGTATGACTTGGATGTAAAAAGATACAACCACAACATTGAGACTGCAAGATCAAAGTTTTCAGAGATCTGCACCACCCACACGTATGATGACCGGCTCAAAACTTTGCGCATTGCAAGGGATGCAGGCCTAGAGCTGTGCACTGGTGGAATCATAGGGCTAGGCGAGTCAAGGGAGCAGCGCCTCGAGATGGCGCTAGAGCTTGCCAGGCTCGCGCCAGAAGAGGTCACCATAAACATGCTGGTGCCAGTTCCCGGCACGCCACTAGAGCTGCAGACAGAGCTGCCAGACTCTGAGATTCTGAGAATGTTTTCAGTCCTGCGATTCCTACTACCAGAGTCCATAATCAAGATATCAGGAGGAAGGGAGGCACGGCTGCAAGATGACGGGGCGCAGCTGCTGCAAAGCGGTGCAAACGGAATCATTACCGGAGGTTATCTAACTAGAGATGGGAATAATGCAGTAGATGACATGGAGATGATCAAAGAAATTGGACTACAGTCGCAGATTTGATTATGTGGATTTGGAGCTTGAACATGCAAGGCAGGCTGGCCTGTACCGGGAGATGCGCCATGGCAGGACAGAGGGCGCACACATAACAATAGACGGCAAAAGCATGCTAAATTTGTGCTCAAATGACTATCTGGGTATTGGCGCCACGCATATTCCGCAGGGACAGATACAGTCAAGCTCGCGGCTGCTTGCAGGCAATGACGAATCATACATGAAACTAGAAGATACTCTAGCAGCACACAAGTCACACGAGTCAAGCCTCGTATACCCTACAGGCTACATGGCAAACATGGGTGCGATATCTGCAGTCGCCTCCAAGGGAGACCTCATATGCAGCGACGAGTTAAACCACGCAAGCATTATAGATGCGTGCCGGATCACGGGAGCTACCATATCCATATACAAACACAACGACATGGACGAATTGAATTCAAAGATACGGTGCGATGCAAAAAACAAGTTCATAGTGTGCGAGGGGATATTTAGCATGGATGGCGACTATTCAAACCTGGCGCAGATATCAGAGACGGCAAGAAAAGAGGGCGCCATTACAATACTTGATGATGCTCACGGAGACTTTGCAGTGGGAAATGACGGCAGGGGTACGCCTGCGGAGCTTGGCAGCAGTGTTGACTTGTACGTGAGTAGCTTGAGCAAGGGGCTTGGCTCGTTTGGAGGATACATTGCGTCGCAAAAAAACATTATCGACTTGTGCGTAAACTGCTCGAGGCAGTTTATCTATACATCTGCACTTCCACGGCAGCTAGTCGAGCACGCAGCAGAGAGGCTTGATTCAGACAGGTCAGGACATCAGGCCACTCTGAGAAAAAATATAGGACTGCTCTCAAAGGGGTTGGAACAGCTCGGATATTCCACAGGCAGCACGCACATAATGCCCATACATGTAGGTGATGAGAAAACGGCAGTAAAGTACGGGCAGTTTCTTTTTGAGCGCGGCGTGTTTGCACAGCCAGTCAGGTATCCTACCGTTCCACTCGGAGAGGCAAGGCTGAGAATCTCAGTGACTGCCTGGCTTTCTAGCAAGGATATCGACTTTGCACTAGGAGTATTCGAGGCGGCGCGGACCAGATTTAGCGCATAGAGTCAAAGCCGCCTAGCGCAGGCGAGCCAATTATTACGGCAGCCGTGACTATAGCTCCAAGCATTACACCAATAATTACAAAGCGCCAGTTCATACAGTTGTTGCGCCACACCTAGTTAAAAACGAACTTGCAGAGTAATTGTGTAAGCAGTCATGCCACTCGTGCAGTTTGTGATTATCTCAAGCACTAGATTGAACCACTGCCCGACTTTAAAGATCGTGCCAGACCTGACCTCGTACATGCACGTGCTTAAAATGGTTATATACGAGCATTCCAACAGTATGATATGAGATCGCGAAACCTGGTAGTTGCGGTAGTTGCGGCAGCAGCCGTCACACTAGTAACCGGAATTGATGTGGTGTTTGGCATATTTTGCATGTTTTGCTTTTAGATAGACTAGATGCAGTACCTGCCAAAAGAGGATTTTATCTAGATATATGACTCTGATTTTTTTCCTCAAAGGCAATACGCAGATTTGGGAAAAGGCTTTAATGGGAAAATTCCACCTCTAAGCTATGGCAGAGATAACTCTGGCAGTGGCAGCACTGGCAGGAATAGGCTCATTTGTAGCGCCTTGCATACTGCCCATGATACCGGCGTTTCTTGCATACATCTCTGGCACCACACTCTCAGATCTGAGCCAGAACGGCGGCTCTACTGTAACAATAAACAGGACCAACATTGTGCTCAACTCTGTATTCTTTGTGCTGGGCTTTTCAGTAGTCTTTTCTACACTTGGAGTGGTAATTAACAGCGTGCTTGGCACATCCTCTGGAGTACTAGTCGAGGGACTAAACCAGGTGGGCGGCGTGATTATCGTGGCATTTGGCGTCTTTTTGCTGCTATCTACAAAGATAAGCAAGCTCAACGTGGAGAAAAAGTTCTTTCCCAAGAGATCAAAGGCAAGCTATCCAATGTCCTTTGTATTTGGACTCGCATTTGCAGCCGGATGGACCCCGTGTGTGGGACCCATACTAGGCACGATACTCACACTGGCAGCCACCACACCCTCAGTCGCATTTAACCTATTACTTGCATACTCGCTCGGGCTTGGAATTCCGTTCATACTGATAGGGGTGTTTTACTCGCGGGCAACCAGAGTGATTCGCGCGATGAGCAGGCACCTAAAGTATTATAATCTGATCCTCGGAGGATTCATCATACTCCTTGGAATGCTAGTATTTACAAACCAGCTTGCATACATTGCAAACTTTCCACTGCTAAACGAGTTGTTGTTCCTAGGGTGATATGATGAAATCAGAGATAAAGACTGCAATCGTGCTTGTCGTAGTTATTGGCGCCGCAATAGCTGGAATACAGGGAGTCCTCATCTCACTTGATGAGGAGCCTGTCATTGATACTGCTCTTACTGCAGACCCCCTGCTAAAGACACCTTTAGACCAGACAACAAAGCCCAGTATTGACAAGTCAAGATTCAAGACAGCCCCCGAGATTGTGGGGATATTTGAATACATCAACACGACCCCAGAGGAACTAGAAGAGGCGATGAAAGACAAGGTTGTACTGTATGATATTTGGACGTACAGCTGTATCAACTGTATCAGAACACTTCCATACATTACTGCATGGGATGACAAGTATGCAGACCAGGGCCTGCTAATAATCGGCGTGCACTCTCCGGAATTCGAGTTTGAAAAAGATCCACACAACGTCAGGATGGCAGTTGAAAAATACGCCATAGAGTATCCGGTAGTAATGGATAATGAGATGGATACATGGAAGGCCTTTGAGAACAGGTACTGGCCCAGAAAATACGTGGCAGACCACGAGGGATACATTAGATATGACAAGATAGGCGAGGGCGGATACGACGAGACAGAGCGCGTCATACAAAACCTGCTAGAGGAGAGGGCAGTATCACTAGGTATTCAGACTGTCTCAGCCGAGCCGCTAGTTGCGATTAAAGAATTTGAGCACAGCGCCTTTAGGACGCCAGAACTCTACTTTGGATACCAGTTTGCATTTGGCAGAAGCCAGCTGGGCAGCGAGGAGGGCTTTAGGCCCGAGAGTATCGTAGAGTATGGAGAGCCAGAAAACGTCGATCTGCAC
>RHFD01000069.1 GCA_003724325.1 Nitrosopumilus sp. D6
TCGTCTTTTGGTCTTTTTTACAGACTTGGCCTTTTTGACTGTCTTTTTTCTTGCCGTCTTGGAGGATTTTTTGGCAGGCTTTCTAGCGGGTCTTTTTACCGTCTTTTTGGACATTGCTTTTTTCATAGCCTTTAGTTTTTCGAGCTCTTCTTGAATCTCTTCAATCTCCGCTAGGACTCTGCTTCTGAATGAATCACCATTCTCTGACATCTGCAATTGACTGCAACTTCGTGCCATTTAAGATTTGCGTATTACATCTCTAAACATATTCAATAAAACATGGTTCGTACACGCGGAAATATTTTATTCATAGATCCTACAATCTAGTCACGCAAATTAAAATACATGATATTTTTTCCATTTCAAGTGTCTAAACTTTAATTTTTTATACCATTCTATAACGTCACCATGTGAATGAAGCATCACAAGCCTGCATCCTATGTTTTTTGAATATCTTCTGACCTGATCAATGACCCATAGAACCATGAATCTTCCAATGCCCCTGCCCTCATAATTCTTATGAACTGCAAGCTGTCTAATCAATAAAGCTGGAATAGATCCATATGGCACATTCTTAAATAATTTATCTTGTTCAGACACACCCCTTTTCTCTATGGAGAACATTGCAATTGAAATATATCCTACAATTATCTTATTATCATAAATCCATGCCCAAGTTGTTCCTAATTTCATTTTTTGATCTTTTATTGCTCTGGTCTTGATGTGCTTTACCATTGCTTGTTTTTGGTTCTCAAAACTGTCGATCCCGGGAGTATTTTCATCAAAGTGTAGTTTTATTTTGTAAAATCTAGTGAATTTTCAGACAATTTCATTCAGGAATTTTAAAGCGCTCTCCAACTTTGCGCGCCTCTTCCATGATTTTTCTTCGATCTTCACTAGATGATCCTTCCTCCAGCATGGCCACAAGCTTGTCCCAATCTTCATCATCGAGTGGTTCAACTATACGCATTGGCATGTCGTTTTATCTGTGATCTGTATATTTAAATATTAATTCTCGTCGGTTCTGCACAGTTAGTAGAAGTTGAGCAGTACGAATGTGGCTGCTTATTTGACATGAAAATTTGATCATTTATGAGGTCAGATTATGTATCAAATGTGAAAAATTTGTATTCTGGCTGTGTCCAACCTCTGCGGAATCCTCAAAAAACGCTTAAATTCCACCAACTCTTTCTCAAAAATTGACAGACGATGGTTATGAGCAAGGTCACAAAAGGGTTCGGAAGATACCAAAAAGGAGAAGACGTGATAGATCATACATACCAAAATGCTGATAAGGCAGTGCAGTCTATCCTAAATCGACTTAAGAATTAACGTACAAAGTCTCCCAATCAAAGTTTTTAATCAACACGTAAAACAGACGGATTGTCTTATTTCCGGCGCCATTTGTAAACTCTTGGCAAATTATGAGGTCATTGTTGATGAAATTAAGACTAGACTGTTCTACTAGATCACTGCGCTGCGCCAGTCTCTTTTTTTTGCTCCTTTCTGTACTCGAGCTTTAGCCAGATGGGAGTTATAATGGTGGTAACTGCAACCATTATCACTATTGTCGAGTATACCTCTGATGTAAGAATGCCTGCCGTCACCCCGACTCCTGCTACAATCAGCCCCACCTCTCCGCGCGAGATCATCCCAATCCCGACTTTCATGCCGCCGTCCCTGCTCTTCAAAAACAGCATTGCAGGCAGGCCACATCCGAACAGTTTTGTAACTATTGCTACAAATATGATTATTCCACTCAGCATCAGTATGTTAAGATCCACTGAGCGGAAGTCTACTTGTGCGCCTATTATCGCAAAGAACAGTGGCGCAAATATCAGTCCTACTTTGCCTATATAGTTCTCTATCTTTTCAAAGACCTTTGTAGTGGAGAGTGCCATCCCGACTGCAAAGGCGCCCACAATGGGCGATAGTCCTATCGAGCCGGCAAGTGCTGCCGCTCCAAAAAACGAGGCAGTGGCAATTCCCTCTACGCTACCCTTTGCCTTCCATAATCTGGGGGTGATTATCTTTGGAATCACTACTACTGCCACCACTAGCATTATGGCAAAGAATGCAAGCACTTGGAGTATCGTGATTATAACTTCTGTAATGTCAATGTTATCAACCCCGCCGTCCGTGCCTGCAATTGATGTAACCACCGAGAGCACTGCGATTGCTAAAATGTCATCTACTATTGCAGCCCCTATTATCAGCCGGGCCTCTGGCGTCTTTATCTTGCCAAACTCGTTGAGAACCTGTATTGATATGGCAATGCTTGTGGCAGTCAAAGCAGTTGCAATCAGCATTGACTGGAGCGCATCAAATCCGAACGCCTGAAACACTGCAAGTCCTGCAAAAAACGGCACGACCACACCAAGTGTCCCCACAGTAAATGCCGCCTTGCCCCCCTTTAGAAACTCCTTTGGCGTCATCTCTAAACCTGCCATAAATAATATCACTATTGCCCCCATCTCTCCTAGTATCTTGATCTCCTCGTTGATCTGCAGCAGCTGCCTGCCATCCACTACAAACAGCCCTCCGAGCGCAAACGGCCCGACGATCATTCCTGCAAGCAGCTCGCCTAGTACTATTGGAAGCTTTAGCCGCAAAAAAAGCTCTGCCATGAGCTTGGCGGCAAACAACAGTATTCCTACTCCGATGATAGTCTCAATTAACTGACCCTCTGCTGCCATCTATTCAAGTCCGGGAATTATGTAATATAAGGAGATATCAAGTCCAAAATTACTATATTAAGCAATTTTCCTAGAGTTCACAGAGACGCCTTTTTTCGAGGTAATCTGCCCTATCTGTCTGCTAGGAATCTTGTATCTCTTGAATATGGACTGGATTCTTGTTGCCTGGTCTGCCGGGGCAATCACACAAAATCCTACTCCCATGTTAAAGGTCTTGTACATCTCGTCTCTTTTGACTCCCTGCTCCTCAATTAGCCCCATGATCGGGGGAGTCTGCGGCAGCGAGTCTATCTCATAGCCGATATTTTTTAGCCGCAGCAACTTTGTAAACGAGCCTCCCGTGATGTGGGCAAGCCCTGAGACCTTGCATTTTTGTACCATCTCTAGCACCGGCTTTGTGTATATCCTGGTCGGCCTTAATAGCGCGTCTCCAATCTTTCCAACTCCTCTAATCTTATCTGATACAGAATACTTTGCAAGCAGCGCCCTTCTTGCAAGCGTGTACCCGTTTGAGTGCAGTCCAGTACTGTCTGCCCCGATTATTACGTCCCTTATCCTGATGGAAGATCCGGTAACAATGTCTCTTTTTTGGGCAACTCCTACTACCATCCCTGCAAGATCAAATACAAACCCCTTACCCTGTATCACGTCTGGCATTATTGCAGTCTCACCGCCAACTATTGGCACTGCTGACTCTGTGGCGCCCCTTACCAGCCCCCTCATTATGCTCTTAAATATTGCCGGCTCGTTTCTGCTTGCCGCTATATAGTCTACAAATGAGACCGGCGTTGCCCCGACACACACAATGTCATTTACATTCATTGCAATACAGTCAATTCCCACGGTATCGTACTTTTTCATCATGCCTGCAATTGCAACCTTTGTTCCCACACCGTCAGTATGCGTGGCAAGCAACATGCCTCCCGGGATCTCTACAATTCCGGCATAGTGGCCAAACCCGTGCACAGTTCTTGCCTTTTTTTGAAGCCTGTGCGTCGATGCAATCATCTTGCCTATGGCCTTTTGAGTGTTTTTTATTGCCGCAATGTCGACTCCGGCCTTTTTGTATGTGAGTGTCATGGTACTATGCGTATCTGTTGTGAATAAAAGAATTTGCCCATCACATGTACATCCCGCTTGTCTCTTCGCGATGCTCTGCATACCTCTGGGATAACTCGCCGAACTCCTCGTGGATTCGCTTCTCGTTCTCGCGAAGGCCTGCCGTATCAATGTCCATCTCATAAAACCTGTTTAGCGCCTCGATAAGAGTCGCTGCTGCTGCCGAATCTGGCGCCTCTTTGTTTGCATGAGCCAAAAGCGTCAGCCCGCGAATCTCCCTTGTCAGGCACTCGTTGAGTATGCCTCCAGGAATGCCGGTGATGAATCCCTGCGGAATCATGCTAATGTCCCTGTCTTGCATGGTCCTGACTAGATCCTCCTCTGCTGCGCAGTACGCCTTGCCGTCATGACTAGAGCTTGCCACCCCGTCAAGTATCACTATCTCTTTTGATCCGTTCTGCGCCGCCCAGTCAAGTATGGATGATACCAGATAGTACAACCCCTCCATCTTTAGCGTAATCTCGCATATTATGGCGCATATTGTCCCCTCGGAATTTGCGTAAAATCTAAACGGGTGCCGCAGCCTGCCCCTCATAAACACAGTCGACGGGGGGAGATACTTTGATCTCATGACTGCTATCTCTTCCATCTCTAGCTTTGAAATAATGTGGTTTATTGCAACAGGCCCCACCAGCCCCGCGCCCACAAATCCGGCAAGAATTACAGGACTGTTCAGCTTTGTCTTTTTTATCTCAAAGACTTCGGCATCTGGAAATTCAACCATGCGCCACTTTACAAAATGCCGTCTAATTATCCTTGTGTAGTAATTCGAGCATCTTTCTGCCCTTGTCTGTGATGGAATAAATGACGTACGGTCCTGAGGGTGTCTTTTTGACAAATCCGTAATTGACACACAAGTGCAGATAGTTTAGAAACGATCTCTTCATTCTAATCTTTGACTTTGCATAAAATTCTGAAAACGTCATCTTGCCGTCACAAAGCACATGGAGCATCTTTACTAGCGACAGCATGCTATAGTCACGAGTCTTTGCCCTTACTGCCCCTAGAATCTCTTCATTTTTGCTAATAATAAAGTCATCATACTGCTCTGCCACGTCTACTGGCACATATGTGAGTCTTGCCCGCATCATACTGTATAGTACCGTACTTTACTTTATTAGTCTTTAGTCTGAGCTTTATTACCCTGGGAGCGTGGTTTTTTTACACCTGTAAATGGTTGACACCAGTTGTTAAGATTGTGAAATTATGGTAAAACACCTAGTTTAAGCGATCATCCGTGCCGAGTCTGACTGTGGATATAGTCCTGAATGTGGCACTGACACTGGCTGGTCTGACAATGCTGTGCTTTGGCGGAAACTGGCTGGTAGGCGGCGGCGTATCTATTGCAAAGAGATACCGCGTAAGCAGCCTGATAATAGGAATGACCATTGTGGCATATGGAACATCTACTCCAGAGCTTGCAGCAAGCATTGCCGCTGCAGGAGAACACGGCGCCATAATACTTGGCAACGTGGTGGGAAGCAATATTGCAAACGTGGGGATGGTGATAGGGATATCTGCAGTGCTTGTGCCGCTTGCAGCAGGAGCATCCATCTTGCGCCGGGAGATCCTGATAATGATCGGTGTGTCGTTTCTACTAGTGGCGCTCTCCGCTGATGGCGAGCTCTCAATGTATGACGGACTGGCTCTGCTTGGCGGACTGGGAGTATTTGCAGTACACACGTTTAGAATTGCCATGAACAACAGGGATCACACTATTACTGACGAAAAGCCAAGGAGCATGTCTGCATCAATAGCCCTGATAATTATTGGCGTGGTGCTTTTGTATGCGGGCGCGATTCTCACAGTTGAGAATGCAGTAATACTTGCCCAGGAATTAGGCCTGTCTGAAAAACTCATCGGCCTCACAGTCATTGCAATAGGGACGTCGCTTCCAGAACTAATCACGTCAATAATTGCAATCAAAAAGGGCCATACTGATATTGGCATTGGAAACATAATTGGCAGTAATATCTACAACATACTAATGATACTCGGACTGGGAGCTGCGCTCGGAGGAGTGACTACGGGGGCAGACGTGTATGTGGATTATACCATCATGATAATATTTAGCCTCTCACTTTTGATAGCAGTAAAGACAAAGGTGATAGGCAGGAAAATGGGAGTCTGTCTTGCCGCAGGATATGCAGCATACCTGGCAGTATTTCTCTTTTATACCGGCTCTGCATGAATCCCCTCTACTCTGATTGGCGGGGTGCTAGATGGAAGCGAGGCCCACTGGATTACGCGCCGCTGCCTGTTTCCAATTCCTGAAATATCCCTCATCATTGCAAGCAGATTGTGCATTATGCGCACCTGTTTGCCGGATCCTCTCACCTGTCCGTTCTCGATAATCCTAATGCCACTTCTTGCCGTGCACGAAAAGTCGCCCCTTGTTGGATTTACCGCATACGTGTACCACAGCCTTCCGACAAGCAGGCCATGCCTTGTATCACTAATCATCTCCTCGTGCGACATGTCCCCGGGGGTGACACAGAGGTTGTGCGGGGCAGATACGGGAACCGGCTCTGAGCTGCGGCCAAGCGGCGAGCCTGCCCTAGAGGCGTTTCCCGTGGATTTAAGGTTCTCTTTGTATCCGTCATATACATCTGATATGACGCCGCAAAATACGCCATCCCTTATCAGGTCTGTCTTTTGTGTTTTGACTCCCTCGTCATCTACATATCTGGTACCCATCCCCTCTGGCATGTGCGGATCATCTGCAAGATGCAGGCACTTGTCTGCCATCTTTTCCCCCATCTCTGAGAGGCAGCTCTTCTTTTCAGAGAATGCCTTTAGCGCAAAGTTTGGCGCCGCCACAAATGCAAGCAGCTCGCCTGCGGCATACGGCTCAAATATTATAGAATATCTGCCCGGCTCTACCCTGCGAGGATTTGCAGACTCTTTGCACATTATTTTTGCCTCGTCTCCTGCCTGTTCTGCTGAAAATCCCGACAGCGTCCTGCCGCT
>RHFD01000017.1 GCA_003724325.1 Nitrosopumilus sp. D6
AAGAGATGGACGCAGAACTAGGAGACAACTGGGTCGTACTGGATCATCATCATATCCCCGAGTCAGAGACTGACAACGAGCGTGTCATCAACGCATGGAAATATGGAATCGACGGCGGCACCGAGGTGTGTGCAGGTGGGATGGCATACCTAGCAGCATCTGCAATCAACGAGGGCAACCTGGATCTTTCTGCAATGGCAATAGTCTCTGCACTAGGCGACAGGCAGGATCAGGGAGAGAGAAAGTCCTTTACCGGGAAAAACTTTGAGATTGCAAACGGCGCAAAGGAGAGGGGCCTAGTAGAGATAGATCTTGACTTGCTACTTGTGGGAAGGGAGACACGGCCGCTTGCCGACGCGCTCGCATTTACATCGCAGCCTTTTATCGAGGGTCTCACATGGAACAGGGGAGCATGCCTTGCCATGCTTGACTCTGCGGGAATCCGCCTAAAGGACGGCGGTAGATGGAGGGTTCCAGCCGAGCTAGACGAGGAGGAGAAAAAACAGGTAATAGAGGCCATTGCAAAGTTTGCATCAGGCAAAAACACCACGGAGATAATGGCAGAGATGATAGGATACACATACACGTTTCCAAAGGAGGACGGCAGGAGCTTTTTGCGCGACGGAAGGGAGTTCTCTACAATGCTCAACTCTTGCGGCAGAATAAACCGCTCCAGTGTGGGAATGGCAGTATGCATGGGGGACAGAAACAAGATACTCCGCGAGGGCGAGGGAATCCTCAAGGAGTACAGGGCAATGATCCGCGAGTATATGAACATACTTGGCAGCCAGAGATGGAGAACGTCTGTGAGTGAGACATGTGTAATGGTAAACGGCGAGGATGTGGTGCCAGAGACCATGACAGGCACCATCTCGTCGCTGATTGCAGGATCCCCAAAGAATGCAGGCAAGATAGTGATACTTCGCACAAAGGCAGAAGAGAATACTGTAAAGTTCTCATCTAGAAAATCCTTTGGCTGCAAGTCTGGAATTAGCCTGAGCGAGCTGATGAGAACAGGTGCCGAGAGGTTTGACGGAATGGGAGGCGGCCATGACGCTGCCGCAGGCGCCAAGATAACTAAAGACAAATTGGACGACTTTTTGAGGTATCTAGATGCAAACGTCGTTAACGTGCAAGGTACAGCTGCTCCTTGACATACCAAAAAAAGAGGCGCAGGCAGTAAGGCAGGCCCTTGAGCCTGACAATGTGGACTTTCCAGAAGGTATGAGCTTGCAGATAGCAGAGTCAGATCCCGGACTGGCATTGTGCTTTGAAGGCGGCAGGATGC
This sequence comes from Nitrosopumilus sp. D6, assembly GCA_003724325.1. GTDB lineage: Archaea > Thermoproteota > Nitrososphaeria > Nitrososphaerales > Nitrosopumilaceae > Nitrosopumilus. Next base: position 1,289 of record RHFD01000017.1, read on the forward strand.
TACAGCTTGCATCGACTGTTGATGAGGTGCTAGGCCACATCCAGGCCGCGCTGGGGGCAATAAGATAATGCTTGATCCAAAGATGATCCGGGACAAGTCAGAGGAGATCCGCCAGATGCTAAAAAAAAGAAACTCTGACTTTGATCTTGATTCATTCCTAGAGACAAACCGTAAGAGACTCGAGATGATACCCATTGCCGACATGTTGCGCAACAAAAAGAACCAGACAGGCATTTCCATATCCGGCAGAAAAAAGGAGGGCGGTGATGCATCAGACCTGCTTGCAGAGATGGGTCGCATTACAGACAAATCTCAAAAGATAGAGGCGCAACAGACAGAGCTTGAGGACAGATATCTGAAATTGGCGCTCTCCATACCAAACATGCTAGACAAGTCAGTGCCAATAGGCCCTGACCATACATCCAATGCCGAGATTAGGAGATGGGGCCAGATACCTGACCTCAAGATGCCAAGGGATCACGTGGAGATATCTGCAGAGCTTGATCTTGTGGATCTTGAGAGGGCAGCCAAGATCGCCGGCGCGCGCTTTTACATACTAAAGGGGGATCTAGTACGCCTCAACTATGCCCTTATTCGCTGCGCGCTAGACCACGTGGCCAAAAGCGGCTATACACTGATTCAGCCCCCCTACATGATAAACCGCAGCTCGATGGAGGGCGCTGTGATTGCAGGGGACTTTGAGGATGTAATATACAAGGTACAAGACGAGGACCTCTATCTAGTCGGCACCTCGGAGCACGCCATGGCAGCAATGCATTCAGACGAGATAATTGACGGCGAGTCGCTTCCTGCAAGATATGCAGGAGTCAGCCCGTGTTTTAGAAAGGAGGCTGGCGCCCACGGCAGAGAGCAAAAGGGAATATTCCGGGTGCACCAGTTTGAAAAGATAGAGCAGTTTGTGTTTGCAAGACCAGAGGACTCGGGTGCCGAACACGAGAGGATGCTGCATGTGGCCGAGGAGTTTTACCAAAAGCTGGAGATCCCCTACAGGGTGATGCTGCTCTCGTCTGGAGACATGGGCAAGGTGTCTGCAAAGACGTATGACATTGAGGCATGGATGGCAGGCCAGGGGGCATACAGGGAGATAGTCTCGTGCTCTAACTGTCTTGACTACCAGGCAAGAAGACTCAAGACGAGGTTCCGCGACAGCACAGACGCGCAGACGCAGTACCTGCACACTCTAAACAGCACGCTTGTGGCCACAAGCAGGACGCTTGTATCTATAATGGAGAACATGCAGACAGCAGACGGTCACGTCCGCATCCCGCGGGCCCTGCAAGAGTACATGGGCGGCCAAAAGGTGATCTAGAAATGAGATATCCGTATCTAGTCGAGTTCCGTCTCTGCGGCGAGCCGCGCAGGGTTGCAAGGGGCTTGATTCTGGAGATTTACAAAAGATTTAGAGTCACAGGCAATGTAAAGAGGCGCCCCGTGCCGCATGTAACCCTGTACGGACCGTTTCAGGCAGGATCTGCAAGACGGGTGGCAGAGTCGATACGGGAGGCAGCACGAGGCTTTGGACCATTTGGGTACGGCATTGACGGGTTTGACTCGTTTGACAAAAAGACGGGCTGGTTTTCAAGAAAGAGAAACGTGGTATATCTTGGAATCAGCGCGGGATCAGATATGAAAAGGTTTCGCTCAAGGCTGCACGGCAGGCTTGCAGGAATTACAAGGCCAAAGGATCCCGCAATTGAGAGAAAGGATCCATTCCCGTTTCATGTGACGCTTGCGATAAGGGACATTGACGAAAAGTTCGATGAGATCTGGCAGTATCTCATGTCTGCAGATACAAGCATTTCAGGCGAGTTTTGCGGGATCACACTTCTCCGGGACGGCAAGATACTGTGCGAGTATGACCTGGAATCAAAAAGGCTGCTTGGACGAAGGCAGGCATTGCGCCGCCGGTGCGCGTCCTAGTCATATACCCTTATATTTTGGAGTCAGATGGTGGTGGTGATTGGCGCGCAGAAAAGGTCGTGTAAAGGACAAGTGGCGAGAAAAGCAGTGGGTAAAGGCAATGGCGCCCGACTCGTTTAACAACATTGAGCTTGCATACATTCCCGTAACTAGCAACGAGGGTGCTTTGGGCAGGGTCATCGAGGTCACACTATTTGACATACTAAAGGGCGATCCGTCCCAGCACAACTATAAGATTTACTTTCAGATAGACAAGGTAGAGGAGGAAAGAGCCACCACTATATTCAAGCGGTTCGAGTATTCAAAAGAGTTTTTGCGCAGCCTTGTGAGGCGCGGCTCCTCAAAGATCAACTTTACCCTAGATGTAAAGACAAGTGACGGGTACGTGTTCCGCGTAAAGCTAATAGTCCTTACGCAGAGGCAGCTAAACACCTCGAGACAGCACGCCTTGCGCCTGCTTGCAAGGGACGTCATCAACAAGATCGTGCCAGAGATGACAGTAGAGCAGTTCGTCCAGGCGACATGCTATAGCAAGATAAATTCAGACATCACTGCCTCGTTTAAAAAAGTCATCAAGGCAAGACATGTAGGCCTTGAAAAGGTAAAGCTCATCAGGACCGCAGAAAAAGAGACCATACTGCTAGAAGCGTAACCCGCATGGCCCTAAAAGATACGGTCAGGATTGACGTAATAATTCACGCCACGGAGAGCGCATCAAAGATGGCAGAGTCATTTGGGATTCTAGGACTTGATGCAGGAATCTTTGAGCTGCGCCAGACAACAGGACACTTTGGCAACCAGATAACCATACTAGAGACAGAACTTGGAAAGACAGATGCGCGCGACTTTGTGCGCAAGATGGCGCAGATGCTTCCAAGAGACGAGGCGCTACAGGCTGCTGCAGAGGGCGGCATTGAGGGCTCGACACTTTATTTGCGCCTAGACAAGCAGCGGCTAGCAGAGGGCGCAGTAAGGCTGGCATCCCAAGATACAGTACGGGTGAGAATCACGGTACCCATATACACTGGCAGTGCCCGCGAGATATTTGAAGAGATCTTCAGGCTAGATTAAATAGGAACGGCAGGCATGGCACTCTGGGAATGAGGAGATAACAGCCGCTCCAGTCTGAGCGAAAGCGTTGAGGAACCCGCGACGAACCGACCCGAATCCAAAGATGGCATTATTTTAAATACGGACAGACAAACCCAAGTATCGTGGCAGACTATGACGTTATAGTGGCAGGCGGCGGACTCGCAGGAACTGTATCTGCCCAGGCAATAGCCCACTATTCAAAGCAAAACCTGAGAATACTGGTAGTAGATAGAAACCCAGAGACTATCCCGGGAAGAAAGTCAGCCGCCGGATGGGTATGCGGTGATGCGTGCTCAAAAGAGGCAGTCGACTATATGAGCGAGCGGATAGGCACAAAATGGGGCAGACCGGAGATAGAGCACGACGTAAAGGGCGTCATGGCATTCTCTCCGGACATGGAGACTTCGATTCCCTTTGATGGCGCAGGATACATGCTAAACAGGCAAAAGCTGCCGGAGATTCAAAACGAGCGCTCAAAAAAGATGGGCATTGACTTTGAGTTTGGAATAAGCATTACTGGCATGATATACGAGGACGGGCAGGCAGTAGGAATAGAGGGAGCCGATTCGAAAAAGCAGCCGTTTAAAAAAACGGCAAAGGTAATAGTGGATGCAACCGGTGTCACATCTGTTCTTCGAAGCGGGCTGAAAAATTCTACAAGGGTAGAGCGACGCATAGACAGGCGGGATCTCGAATCCACTGGAAGATACATCATGTATTTTGAGCCAGGCAGTGGAAATCTTGCAGAGTTTGATACAGACTATTGCATAATACATTTGGATCAGGACATCGCGCCAGGCGGATACGGATGGGTGTTTCCAAAGGGAAAGGACAAGGTAAACATTGGACTAGGTGTGGAAAAGTCACTGCTAGATAGGCGCAATGCGCGGCTTGGAAAAAAGGACAATGTCGAGTCACTAATGAAAGAGTATCTGCAAAAAAACACGGCAATACGCAGTCCCAGACTCTCAGAGGATCCCGAGGACATTAATAATAATTCGGGAATATTTCAGGTGTCTGTGCGCAGACAAAACGACTGCATGGTATCAGGCGGATACATGCTAGTGGGTGACTCTGCATGGATGCCAAAGCCCATAGATGCAGGCGGTATTGGGCCTGCGCTAATTGCAGGAACCATAATAGGCAAGAACGTGACGCATGCAATAGAGGCAGGAGACGTCACAGAAGCAGGACTATGGCAGTACAACCTTGACTTTATCAAAGAGTATGGATACAAGACTGCAGGACTAGAGCTGTTCAGGCGCCTAGTACAGCAGATGAGCAACGACCAGATAAGCTACGGCATGAAGCACTTTCTGGGAAACCTTGACATCGAGTCCATAAGCAAGGGCGAGCACCCCGACTTTTCAGGGCTCGGCAAGATCGGCATGATACTTCGGGGGGCGCTCAACAAGACGGTGGCAGACGGGCTCCGGTACACGTCTTCTGAGAACAGATGGCTTGTAGAGCACTATAACAGCTATCCTGAGAGCCCCGCAGGGTTTGAGCAGTGGAACAAAGAGCTGCACCAGAGGCTTGGTGCGGCATTTGCAAGGGTCGAGTCGTTTAATAATTAAATACGGCGGCACTATACCACAACACACTTGGAAGCGCAGTATCTTGACTGGAATAACTCGGTTCGCATACTTGAAAAGGCGCATGATGCGGGACTCTTTGTGCTTGTCATAGGCCCAAAGGGGACAGGCAAGACGTCACTTGTGCGCGACTTTGCGCAAAAAAAGGGCGCCACTCTTGAATCAATTAACTTTAGCCTGAGGACGCGGGAGAGCCACCTGGTGGGCACAAAGACAATGCGAGACGGGACGGTAATCTTTGATGAGGGACTGCTGGTGAGATCCATGAGAAACGGCGGCATGCTTTATCTTGATGAGATAAATGCCGCAGAGGCAGACGTGCTGCTGCGGCTTGACGAGGCGCTCGATGACAGGAGACAGCTTGCCCTCAAGGAGTCAAGTGGTGAGATGATAAGGGCGCAAAAAGACTGGTTTGTAATAGCTACGATAAACCCGCTGACTCACAGCGGCACAAAGGAGCTTCCCCCCCAGCTGCTAAGCAGGTTTCCTGTGCGCATCAAGCTAGAGTATCCTCCTGAAGACATTGAGATGGAGATCATAAAGAGGCACGTTACAGGACACGAGGAGGAGACAAGGCAGGCAGTAAAGCTTGCAAACACGCTAAGACAGGCAGCCGCAGTAGAAGAGCTGTTTTATTCGCCGAGTATGAGGGAGACTATTGCGTTTGCAAAGCTGCTAAAAGGAGGCATGACTCCAAGGGAGGCTGCAGACTGTGTGTTTGGAAACGTGTACGCCCAGTGGGGAGGCATTGAATATCAAAAGGTGGGAGACATCATCACTTCGATGTTTGGCAGATGATGATTCAAAACGAGTCGCTAGCAGAGATTGCCACGTTTCTTGCAAGGAGGTGGTCAGGGGTAGACAAGATAACAGTAGAGATCTCGGAGGGATCCGGTACAAGGACGAGGCTTGGTGAGAGAATAATTATCACGCCCCCTGCCAAGATGATAGGCAGTGATTTTGAGAGGTACAGACAGTTCCGGACATCCCTCTGGTACGAGTCCATGCGGGCCTCGCTTTGCAAGAAGATTCTCAGCAATGATCACGCGTTTGGATTCATACTAAATTCGATGGAGACGCGCCGCATCGAGGGACTTGGCAGACAAGTCTGGAGGGGGATGGATGCAGAGATCATCTTCAACTATGCATACATGTTTCTATCAAGGCCGCAGCTTCACACGGTATATGGAAGGGCAAGGATTGTAGAGGCATTCTACCAGCACTTTATGTTTGGCGCGATAAAAGGCGAGATACAGTCAAGCCATTTTGAAAAGGTAAAAAAGGCGTCTGCGCTCGCAGAAGAGGCCGTATCAATAGCTGTAAGAGATGATTCTGGTACGGAGCGGCTGGAGGAAAAGGTAGGCGAGATTGTAAGGATTCTAGAGATAGACTCGCTTCTTACCATACCTGTATCACTGCCGTTTGTAAGGGCGGGCATGGCGGCAAACCAAGAGGTTCAAAAGGCGCTAAAGACTGTCTCTGAAAACAAAGAGGCAGACTTTGGGAGAATCAATGCCGGCTCTGTTCTGAGCGGGGAGGATATCTACGACGAGTACAGGGTGCTGCTAGAGGAGAACCAAAAGTCAGAGAACCAGGGGCTTGCAGCAGAGCCAATAGGTGTAAAGACACCGTCTGCAAGGGATGCCGGCGAGGCGGCAATATATGACATGGGTCTTATCAACGGTCTGCGGATAAAGTTCAAGGAGTGGAAGTCTGGATGGAAAGAGGTGCATTCCTCATCAGGTGACGAGTTTGACGAGGAGGGATACATTGAGGGGTATGGGCCGTTTCTTGCAGACATTAAAAGATCAATCAAGACAAAGATAGTGATACTTCTTGACCACTCTTCAAGCATTGCATCAGACGCGCTTGAATACAAAAAAGCCACGCTTGCACTCTGTGAGGTGCTTGCGTTTCTCAGGGTGCAGTTTGCAGTGTACGCGTTTAGCACGCAGGGCAGGGAGGTGGTATGCTGGTCTATAAAGCCGGCAGGTGCAAAGTGGAACAGGACTGCCGCAAGGCGGCTTGCAAGGGTGGCTGCAAACGGCTCGACGCCGCTAGCAGAGGTGTATGACAGGATGTTTCCGATACTGCAGTCTGGCAGGCCGGATATATTTCTCACCCTGACTGACGGCGAGCCGTCTGATCCTGATGCGGTGCGGACCATGGTAAAGGCGCTAAAGCGGCTCGGCATCAGCATGGTGGCACTTGGACTAGGGCCAAACACGCTCAGGGCCACTGCCATTGCAGGCAATCTCAGACATCTCGGATATGAGAGAACCCTCGCTGCTGGCAGGCTTGGGGACATACCAGGCAGGGTCATGAGAATCCTACAGGTCTGAGCAATGAGATATAAGAGATTGCAGCAGATATAGTTTGTAAAATGAGCAGTACAGACAAAGACTTGCTGGCAAGATTCGAGCAGGAGATATGGTGCAAGATGCCACACGAGGAGGGCGGAAAGATTGTAAATGCCACGCCGCTAGCCGACATTACCAAAGACATGAGGGAGTGCGCACGACTCTACAACATGGAGCTAGGAGACTCTGCAAGGATATTTGCAAAGTTTGATTCCGAGCTGATGACAGGCTCGATAAAGATCAGGCCGGCAGTATACATACTGCACGAGGCAATAAAGTCAGGCAGGCTTTGCGGGGGACAGGTGATAATAGAGGCCACTTCTGGCAACTTTGGAATAGCGCTCGGGCGCATCTCAAAGCTGGGACTCGTGGTGGTTTCACTCGTGTCAAGAAAGCTGCAAGAAGGAGTGTTTGCAGAGCTGCGAAACGAAGAGATAAAGATAATGGACCTAGACATGGATGTGTGTCCTGCTCCCGGCATGAAGGGCAACGCAGACGCAATGGCTGCAAAGGCTGCTGCTGCAAACATACGATCACAGCTTGTACAGCTTGGCTTTGATGCCAAACCCTTTGACGGGGTGGCGCAAAAGATCGAGTCGCTGCTAGAGGCGCAAGACATTATAAATCTGGCAAAGTTGCTTGCAGGGACGTACGGATTCTTTTGCCCCGAACAGTATGACAACGAGTTAAACATTGACGCGCACAGAACTGTGACTGCGCCAGAGATCGACTCGCAGCTTGAAGAGTGCGGCACGTCGCTCAAAAATGCAGACGTGGTGTGCGCCTTTGGAACCGGCGGCACATCTGGGGGCATAAGCAGGTATGTGTCAGCAAAGTACGGTAAAAAGGCAGTCCATGTGGTGTTTCCGCCGGTGGGACAAGACGTGGCAGGAATCAGGACAAAGGCGACTGCGTCAGGACTGAGCATGTATAGGCCAGAGCTGTATGCAGCAGAGCACGAGGTGGACTTTGGAAAGGCAAGGCAGCTTTTGAGGTTTCTTGTAAAAAAAGGGCACGACATAGGCGAGAGCTCGGCGCTTGCGCTGTACTGCGCGATGCAGATGGCAGCAGACGGGGGCGAGTTTGTGGTGATTGTAGCTGACGGGATTGCAAAGTACAAAAAGAGCCTCGAGGAGCAGCCCAGGATGCAGGTATCGCTTCAAGAGGCGGCATTGGGCAATTATGACAAGATAATATGGGTGCACACCCAGTACACGCCGCGCGAGGAGGGCATAAGGACCATTGCAAGATCACTTGGGGTAGACGAGTCAAGGATATACGTTCCAAAGGCAAGCACAATAGGAAAGCTGCTTGCAACGCAGCAGATTCCAGACGAGTTGCAAGGCAAGCTGGAGGGATCAAAGTCACTGCTTGTCTGCATGGCAGGCAATACATCGCTGATGACTGCAAAAGTGCTTGCAGGAAAAGGTATCACAACAGAGAGCCTCAACGGGGGAATAATGGATCTTGCAGGCAGCACGAATCCAGCCGAGTTGATAAGACAGGCAACAGAGTGATGAAGTGCCTTTCTGTCTCACAGCCGTTTGCAGATCTCATAATTTCCGGTAAAAAGACGATAGAGTTGCGCAGTTGGAACACGGGCTTTCGCGGGGAGTTTCTAGTGCATGCACCCCAGAGGATCAGGACTGATGAATGCAGGAGGCTGCGGCTTGGAGGCAGGCATGTGACTGGTGCCATAGTGGGCAGGGCAGAGATATGCGGCGTCAAAAAATACGAATCAACAAGAGAGGTGGCAGCAGACAGGAAACAGCATCTTGCATCAAGAGAGTTTTTTGGAAAAAGGTATGGATTTGTACTAAAAAATCACAAGGCCTTTGAAATTCCGATTCCATGCAAGGGCAGACTGGGATTCTTTGATGTAGAGACACCAAAGGTCAGAATCAAGGCAAGCAGTCTTGTTGCAGACATTATAGATGAAGAATACAGGTACCAGTGGATCGGGCGCCACTAGTATTACAATTAAAAAAAACAAATGCATGCGTCAGGATATAATTTTGTGCGCAGACCCAGAGAATCAACGCGCCGTGTCATGCCTGACTGCTCATTCCAACAGATGAGAAAAATGGATCTAGTATATATAAAGGCCTATTTAAAGGGGTCATAATGCCTCAGACAAAACCCATGGTAAGTGTCGAGAATGTGGTAGCATCTGCATCAGTAGAACAAAAGATTGATCTAAATGAGATCACTACAAAGTTTCCAGACACGGAATACCATCCAGAGCAGTTTCCCGGACTCGTATTTAGGTTAAAGACACCGCGCACGGCGACCCTGATATTTCGCACCGGCAAGATGGTCTGTACCGGGGCAAAATCAGAAGAGATGGCGATAAAGGCGGTAAATACAGTAGTTCAAAAGCTCAGAAAGGGCAAGATTAAGATAAAAAATGACGCCGTGATTACGGTACAAAATATCGTGGCCGCAATCAACCTTGGCGGAAAGATCCACCTTGAAAAGGCGGCAAGGACTCTTCCAAGAAGTATGTACGAGCCCGAGCAGTTTCCCGGACTCATCCACAGGATGCTTGATCCAAAGACTGTGATACTGCTGTTTGCATCAGGCAAGCTTGTCTGCACCGGGGCAAAAAAAGAGTCAGACGTGTACCGTTCTGTGCACAACCTGCACTCCCTGCTAGAGGAAAAAAATCTAATGATCTACGACCAGTAGGTCACTTTGTAAATGAAAACGTGGCAGATTCTTTTGTAGTTCCGTCATCTGCAGTGACGGTAAAAGTACCAGATCCCTCCCATGCCGGATCAGCTGCCGTCAGGGTGGAATAGTTGCTTTTGTATCCGTCTGTATTCTCAGACAGTCTGTCTTTGATGTCTGCGTCATAGCTCCACTCTGTCTTTCCATCCTCGTTTGTAATTGAAATAGTTATCTTGCCGGATCCATCAGAGATGCCATAAATTGCAATGACCTCGTTTGCAGCATACGAGGTCTTATCTGTCCTGACATACATCTTGGTTGGAGCAGCTCCCGGCTCGTAGGATTCAAAAAAAGTCGCTGCCGGAATTATCACGGCAAGCGCCACAATGATTATAATTATTATTTTAGAGCTTGGCCTGCGCCTCTTTACAGGGGTGCTGAGAACTTGCGGCCGGAATGCAGGAATCACCACATCAGGAACCGGCGGAGCCTCTGCTACAGGCTCTGCGCTTCTTTGTCCCATGTGTTTTCCTGCCAGATCCCGGACATATCTTCTCTCATAGTTGCTAATTATCTCGCCGTTCTCGCACGCCCTGTGAATCTGCTTTAGGATGCGGTCATCCCCAAAGTCCCCCTCAAGCAGGGCATTTACGTCGTCTATTATCGAGTCAGTCATGTGTCTACCTATCTGAGATGAATATTTATGAATAGCTTGGCAATTGGCATGGAGGGTCTATCGTGGGCAGCTTTTTTGAGCCTGAAGTATTACGGTCCTGATATAGTCACGGGCAGTAGAGTCAGATACGCCCATCTGCTTTGCACGCAGATAGAGATCGCCACGTCTCGGGTTGGTCAGATAGTATTTGAGAAGATAGTTGAGCCTGTGAGATCTCCTTTCGTCACTCTTCATGCATACCATGGGGATTACGGGGTTAAAAGAGGAGAGGTATTATGATATAACCACGTACCCGGATGAATTCATACGATCTTTTTTAAGCGGCTCTGCAAAACCAAGCAAAATGAAGCGGGTCGAGGCAACCATACAGGCAAGCAGGATTGGCATCGTCTCTGCTGCAATCAGCGACATAGTGGGCGGATTTACCATAGTGGAGGGCAATGGAAAGGGCTCTGGAGAGAGGCGCCAGATCAGGGCCGGAAGGGGGACAGGCACCATAACTGCAGAATACAACAAGGTGGCAGTAATTATCACCATAGTGGAGGACTCTGATGCAGATGTGGTGGCAGCAGCAATAGTAGAGGCAGCATACACTGGCAGAAGCGGTGATGGGATAATAGTCGTGTCAAAAGTCGACAGCGTGCTCAACATTGCATCAGGCAAGAGCGGATCAGACGCACTGTAACTGTTAGGGAATACCTGTAGAACCCAGAGACTGACACAAGATAGTGCTGCCTTTTCCCATGCAGTATAATTATGGATTCGTGTATGCCTGGCGCATTATTTCCTCGAGCTGCGCCACGTTCTGTGAGGAACTTATCTGCGCGCGCAGTTTTGGCGCACCCCGTATCCCTCTAATGAACCTGACTGCCTGCGTCTTTATGTTTGCAAATTTGATCCTGTATCCGGATGTGAGATGCAAGTATTCAAAGAATGCATCAAGCCTGTCGCAAAATGAATACTCTGAATACGAGCCCGTCTTGAGATAGTCGTTTATCTGCTCGAATAGAAACGGGTTTCCCATTGCTCCGCGTCCTATCATGATATAGTCGCATCCGGTCTGCTCAAGCATCCGGGCCGCGTCCTCGGGGGATAAAATGTCGCCGTTTCCGACTATTGGTATGCCTGCCACCTCTTTTAGCTCGCGTATCAGATCCCAGTCTGCGCTACCCGAGTATCCCTGGCTTACAGTCCTTGGATGAAGTGTGATCATCTCAATTCCCTCAGATTCTGCAACCTCTGCCACGTCTAAAAACAGGCGCCTCTCAGAGCTGGTGACGCCTGCCCTGATTTTTAGGGTGACGGGTTTTTTGACAGAGTCTACAAGCGTGGAGAATATCTGCCTGGTGAGATTTACCTCTTGGAGCAGTGCGCCTCCTGCCATCTGGCTTGTAATGTGCGGCGCCGGACAGCCCATGTTGTAGTCGATCACATCAAAGTATGGCTCTACTATCTGAGCCGCTTTTTTGAGGGCGGCAAGATCAGAGCCGAACAGCTGGACTGACAGCGGCCTTTCCATTTCAGAGAACTCGATGAACTCTTGTATGGTAGAAGAGTTCTCACGGAGCTGTCGTTCCTTTGCAATAATGCTGTGAATGCTGGTAAACTCGGTGACTACTAGTCCGGCTCCCTTTTGTCTGCATTGTAGTCTCAGGGCAGGATCGCTTACACCTGCCATCGGAGCAAGAAACGCCCTGCTTGAAAACCTTGGAAGCATGTCCTAGCTGTCCGGGCAGCCGTCTGAATCTGCATCGCCGTCATAGTCTTCTGGCTCTGTAGGACACAGATCTACGCTGTTGAGGATGCGATCCAAGTCATCATCATGTATGAATCTGCGCTGCTCTGGAATCGTATCGGGGCAGCCGTCTGAATCCCTGAACTTGTTCCATGTCTCGGGGCTTGTCGGGCAGACATCCTCGTGGTCATAGTGGCCGTCGTTGTCTGCATCAAACCTAGTAGGCGCAGTAGATTCTGCCCCCCTTACATCGGGGCAGCCGTCCCAGTCAAGATAGCCATTATAGTTTTCTGGCTCGTCAATACACGAGTCGCGCCTGTCCTCTATTCTATCACCATCAGTGTCAGGAAAGCTGTACTGGTTGGTTTTGAGATCTGCCTTGTCAGGGCAGCCGTCTGCATCATCAAGGCCATTGTACACCTCTGATTCAAGCGGACAAGAGTCGAGATCATTTGTTATTCCATCAGAGTCAGAGTCAAGAATGAGTCCAAGGCTGTCGGGGCAGCCGTCCTTGTCATCAACTCCGTTGAATGTTTCTGGCTGGTTGGGGCACAGATCCACATTATCAGACATGCCGTCACCATCAGAGTCAAACGCAAGCCTGTTGTCAAATACCGTGTCGGGGCAGCCGTCCTCATCCTGAATACGGTTGTATGTCTCCCTTGCAAAGGGACACTCATCGACGTTGTCAATCACGCCGTCAAAGTCGACATCTCCAAATGACTCGTATTCCTGACTGTCGGGGCAGCCGTCGTCATCCTGAAACCCGTTATATCTTTCTGCAATTGATGGGCATTTGTCAAGATGATCTGGCACGCCGTCAAAGTCGACATCTGGCGCGGCTGGATTTGCCACACCTTTTACGTCGGGGCAGCCGTCCCAGTCAAGATAGCCATTATAGTTTTCTGGCTCGTCAATGCACGAGTCGCGCCTGTCCTCTATTCTGTCGCCGTCAGCATCGGGAAACTCGTACTGTTTTGTCACAACCTCTGCTACATCGGGGCAGCCGTCGTCATCTTGGAACCCGTTGTACTTTTCAGGCTCTGCAGGGCACTGATCCAGCGTATCTGCAATGCCATCAGAATCGGCATCACTTGATGCAAGCGGAGCTTCTGGGCAGCCGTCCTTGTCATCGATTCCGTTGTAAGTTTCTGGCTGGCCGGGACACAAGTCTGTGTTGTCTATAATCCCGTCGCCGTCAGAGTCAAACGCCAACTTGTTGTCAGATATATGATCCGGGCAGCCGTCGTCATCTTGGAATTGGTTATAGTCCTCCTTTGAGTTGGGGCACACATCAAGCAGATCCGTGATTCCATCAGAATCAGAGTCAGATATTATCGAAGGCAGTACACGAGCCACATCTGGGCAGCCGTCCGAATCCTCAAACCGGTTATAGTTCTCGCGCTCTAGAGGGCACTCATCAACAGAATCAATTATCGAGTCATAGTCAGTGTCTGTCTGATTGGATTTTATTCCTGGCCTGTCGGGGCAGCCGTCCCAGTCAAGATAGCCATTATAGTTTTCTGGCTCGTCAATGCACGAGTCGCGCCTGTCATCGATTCTGTCGCCGTCAGTATCTGGGAATGCAAACTGTTTTGTCACAACCTCTGCTACATCTGGGCAGCCGTCAGAGTCAAGATATCTGTTGTACACCTCTGATTCAAGTGGACATGCATCTGTGTCGTCAGATATTCCGTCCTGATCGCTGTCATGAAGTGAGCTGATATCATCAGGGCAGCCGTCCTTGTCATCGATTCCGTTGTAAGTTTCTGGCTGGCCTGGGCACAAGTCAAGATAATCTGGGTATCCGTCTGCATCAGAGTCTGCAATATTTTTGCCCTCTTTTGCAGAGATATCCGGGCAGCCGTCCTCGTCATCTACTCGGTTGTAAGTCTCTTTTACAGTGGGGCAGTCATCTATGTGATCTTGAATTCCGTCAAAGTCCATGTCATACCACGGGACAAAGTCGGCAGGGCATCCGTCTATGTTGCCGCCGTATTGGGGATCATGATCCTCGAGTAGATGAGGGCATCGGTCCATGCCGTTTGGAACACCGTCGCCGTCAGTGTCAAATACCTCTGCTGCATGCGCGCCCTGTAGCATGCCTACTGTAGATATCAAGAGTACCATTGCTAAAACATAATATTGCCTCATCTCTGATTCTGCTGACATAAAGTATCTATTAAACTTCACGTAATCACCATCTTAGGGATCCGGACAGCCGTCCTCGTCGGCATCCCCGTCAAAGTCCTCAGGCTCTGCAGGACACGAATCGTTGTTGTTGAGCACGCCGTCAAGATCGGTGTCATGTACAAAGCGCTGCTGCTCGGGCGCAGTATCCGGGCAACCGTCAGAGTCAAAGTATTTGTTCCATGTCTCGGGGCTTGTAGGGCACAAGTCGTCTGCGTCTGCATAGCCGTCCCTGTCAGAGTCAGCATATGTGGGAGCAGACGACTCTGCCCCTCTTGTGTCTGGGCATCCGTCCCAGTCAAGATAGTCATTATAGTTTTCTGGCTCGTCAATGCACGAGTCGCGCCTGTCATCGATTCTGTCGCCGTCAGTATCTGGGAATGCAAACT
>RHFD01000100.1 GCA_003724325.1 Nitrosopumilus sp. D6
CAGTCAGATTGTATTCCGTGTCAGGATCCGGTGCTACGGGTTCTGCCGCACTTGCAAGCGGCACCAGGGCAATCAATACTGCCATTGCCAGCACTATCTGCCTCATTGATCCTACCACAATGAGGGGGATAATAACGGTATTTCATGGGAAAACGGTATTGCATATAGACAATATATAGAATTGATCGCAGGGCAGCACGGGTTTGCACCTATACATAATCATAGTATCCCTTGACCTCCTCAAACATCGCGTCTAGATCAAGTAAGAGGTCAGGTCAGGCGTGAGGTCAACATTCAATGATCACACGGATCTAAAAATGATGAGCTCCAAGACACCATGTTGACTAACCCGGAAGTAAAGATCCTGCGTGACGAGGTGGCCAGGATCATATCTGAGAATAAAAACAGCAGGCCGTCATGTCAGAGATGCAATATGTAATAGATCACCTGAGCACGACCAATGCAGAACAAGCCCTAGAGATCGAGACCCTAAAGAGACAGATACGATACTATGACAACCCAAATTCCCAGCCCTCACAAAACTCGTTCTCTTCGCAGCGTAGAAAAAAGGAAAACAGAATCGAGCCAAGCGAATACAAAAAGTCAGGAGGTAGAAAGGGCCACAAGGGCGTGTCACGTGAGAAAAAGGCCGACAGAAAGGTAGGGCACATCCCCAAAGAATGCAGAAACTGTGGCAGCAACAATGTAAATGTCTCAGATACAAAGACCACGTACACAGATGATATTCCGTTCTTTCCTCCCATTGAGACTGTTTGCAACATTATACAAAGTGTGACGTGTGTGGACTGTAATCATACCACCGTGCCAAAAGTCGGATTCAAGGGGACGGCGTTTGGGCCGAATATAATGTCACTTTTTGGATCATTGTTTGAAAAAAAGCATTATTCAAAAAGCGCTGTGCTAAACGCGATATCTGCGTTGGCAGAAGGGCTTGAAAAAGAGCATGCAAGAATAGTAAAAGGTGTGGCACAGGCAGGATTTCACCTGATAGATGAATCACCAATCAGGGTGATGTGCCAACAGGGGTATGGGTGGGCGTGCACGAGTGGAAATTATGTGCAGCTAGTAGTCGCCCCCACGCGCAGCAGCATTATACTTGATGTATACTTTCCATACCATGACAAGGTGATTGTGTGCGACGGATATGTCGGGTACAGGGGTTCCGATAAAAAACAGCGATGCTGGGCTCATATAATGTGTGAGGCAGAGAACATATCAAAGAATGGTCCGGAGGAGAAAATGTCGTATGAAAAGCTAATGATGCTATTACATGATGCAAAACTTGCCCTGCCGGATCAAAAGATACATGACATGCTGGTGATCCGTGCAAAAAGCATTGCAGAATTATATCTCAAACTAGGATACAAGTTTGGCACCACTCTACATAATGCAGCAGACGATTTGTTTACCTTTGTCATGCATCCCGGAGTGCCTCCTACAAACAACGAGTCAGAAAGGGCGCTGCGCCAGATGGTGATCCAGCGCAAGATACGCCAGAGGATAGCCACTTCCGGGGGGATGGGGGATGTTTAGCATACTGATGACGTGCTTTATGACCTGGCGGAAACAGGGGTTGGATGTGACAGATAAGCTGCTAGAGGTGCTGAAGTCGACCTGACCTCGTACATGATGGTAAATTCGATATCGTCTATTCGCATCCAAACAACACGTCATTGTTGCCCTCAGAATGACACACGTCGTCGCCGTTGCCGCCATCAACCACGTCATATCCTTCAGAGTAGATGGTGTCTTCTCCTGCCTCGCCTTTTAGCACGTCATTATCAGAGTTGCCGCGGATCGTGTCGTCTCCGTCCCCGCCAGATATAATGTCATCACCGTGTCCTCCGAATATGCAGTCGTTACCACCACCACCTATGATCAAATCGTTACCTTGCATGCCAAATATGAGGTCGTCTGCATCAGTTCCCCGAATCACATCGTTCTCATCCGTACCGCGTATGACATTATACAAAGAGACATGGCTCCCGCATACAAATACTGTGACTGTCTGCTCTGCAGTGGCAGAATATCCGGCATTATCAAGAGCAGACCACACCACTGTAGTGTCGCCTGGTTTGAACGCGGCTGGCGCGGTGTTCATCACTCTCATAATGCCGCTTGCATCAGTGGCGTTTGCGATTCCGATATTCACTACAGTGCGATAGTCTTCAGCCTCAGCGCGGATGGATCCCGGGGCAGTTATCTCTGGCCGGGTCGTATCATAGAATATCTCCAGTTCTTCTTCAGTCAGATCTTCAGGTGGTACGATTACCGGCTCTACGTAAAACGGCGTCTCAAATAATCTGAGAGTATGACTTGACGAGTCAGTTACAAACAGCTCGCCGTTTATCCCCATTGCAAGATCTGTCGCATCAAATGTAGTCCTGTACGGTCCCTGTTGTTGATGTATTCCCACCAGTAAGTCAGAGTCCTGTGAGAGGTGCATTATGCGACCCGTCGCAGAGTTGAGAATGTACATGTCGCCGTTTGGATCAATTGTTATGGAGACGGGGCGAAAGTCATACCCGTAATAGTGAAATGGAAACGACTTTACAAGTGAACCGTTTGATGAGAATTTTGCAATCTTGGAGTTGCCTCTATCTGCTACATAAATGTCCCCGTACGAATCCACGTCTATTCCTAGCGGGGTAAGAAACTGCCCCTCGCCCAAGCCACTAGACCCGAGAACGGAGACAAACTCGCCGTTTGTGGTAAACGTCTGCACCCGTTGGTTGCCCGTATCCACCACATACACCAGACCGTCATGTATGGCAATATCGTTTGGCAGCAGGAACTGCCCCTCATTTGATCCGCGCATGCCCCACTCTAGCACAAACGTGCCGTTGGTGGAAAACTTTTGAATCCTGTTCAAATCGTGGTCTGCCACAAATATAGATCCGTTGTACGCTGCCACTCCGGCCGGATAATGAAAGCCGCCAGAACCCTTGCCACTAGAGCCCCACTCTGTTATGTACTGTCCAAAGTCTGAGAACTTTTGAATGCGCTTGTTTCCAAGATCGCTTACATAGATGCTGCCATCCTCATCGACTGCCACATACTGCGGGTGAGAAAAATGCTCAGGTTCGTTTATTCCAAAAGACCCCCACTCGCCGATCGCCTTGTAGTACTCTTTTCCCGAGGCGTCAGGCACAAGCGAGCCTGCAAGGACTGCCAGTGAGAATGCCACGATTAGTGCAAGATTCAACTCTTTGTGCTGTACAAATTCAAAAAACACCAGAGAGGTTTGAAAATATTGTAGTTTTAGTCAATTTTTATCTCAAAAAGGCCTGCTAGCCTCGCGCGTAAAGACATAGCTTGCCACCATGCCAGATATGACTGTCATTGCAGATATCACACCCAAGCTAAACAGCACGGGGATGCCTCCCTCAGAGACGCCTGTCATCATCTCCCTGACTAGCAGAACCGCGTATGTGACAGGATTGAACATGGCAGCTGATGCAAGCCACTCTGGCAGCAGCTCTAGCGGGAACAGGGCGGGACTGATCATAAAGAGCGGCATGGCAAGAAAGTTTATCGAGGCCCAGAACGTCTCTTGTGACTTTGCAGTAGCAGCTACTGCCACAGATATCCCTGAAAAACCCAGTGAGAAGAGCACCACTACCCCCATGATTGGTACAATCAATATTGGGTCAGGCGGAGTAATACCTATTGCAAGCGCGATGCCAAGTACCAGACTTGCCTGCAGCACCACAATCACAGATATTGCGATCATCTTGCCTAGCGCT
>RHFD01000102.1 GCA_003724325.1 Nitrosopumilus sp. D6
CGTGCACATGGCTCCAAATTAATCATCATATCAGGGCATCATGACTGCGCGGCAAACCCTGTATCTGAAGAGGAGCATATCGGGATGATCCGGGATGCCGTGGGTGTGGTTTCTGCCTGGAATCTAGGAGTAGTCGTGATGGGAGTGTGGGTTGATAAGTCTTGGAATGTGACTAGAATACAGACATGAACCTCTCTAGATTCTCAAAGATTGCAGGTCCTGGGATACTTTTTGCATGCACGGCAATCGGGGTGTCACATTTGGTACAGTCGACTAGGGCTGGCGCAGACTATGGGCTGTTGATTCTTGGGTTTGTCGTGTTGGTGACTGTGATAAAGTATCCGTTTTTTGAGTACGGTTCAAGATATGCAAGCTCTACAAATACCAGCATTATAGACGGGTACAAGAAGATTGGAAGGCCAGTACTGTGGATGTACCTTGCATTGACTATAGCCTCAATGTTCTTTGTCACTGGGGCAGTAGGGTTTGTGACTGCCGGATTTTTTGAGAATCTGTTTGGCGTAGATTTGGGAGAGTGGACGCTGTTTGTCCTGTTTGGCGTGTGCATTGTAATACTGGCAGTCGGAAAATACGGCGTACTTGACAGTTTGATAAAGGTGATAGGGGTGGTCTTGCTGGTATCTACTACTGCTGCGTTTTTGCTTGCAGTGTATAACGGGCCTATCGAGCCTGCAGAAGACTTTGTACCAAAGGAGCTCTGGACTGCGTCGGGAATATTTTTCTTGCTTGCGCTGATGGGATGGATGCCGACTGCAATAGATCTCTCGAGCTGGAACAGCCTGTGGACGCTGGAGCGGCTCAAGCGGATAAATTTCAGGCCCACGCTAAAGGAGATCGTCTTTGAGTTCAAGCTTGCCTATATAATCACGGGAATACTTGCAGTAATGTTTGTCGTGTTGGGCGCGCTGCTAGTGTACGGCTCTGGTGAGGAGCTACCAAACGGCTCCTCGCAGTTTGCGCACAAAATAGTAACGCTATACACGGACACCATTGGGGACTGGAGTTATATTATAATCGCCGCATCTGCATTTACAATCATGTTTGGCACGATAATTGCCGTGTTTGATGGCTATTCTAGGTCGCTTCAGCGCACAGCAGAGCTTGTCTTTGAGAGGAGTCTTGGCAGACTATACACCATACTCTTGTTTGTGATTGCAGGAGGGGCACTAGTAATAGTTCTCCAGTTCCAAAGCAACCTAAAGGAATTGGTGGACTTTGCGACTGTAATGTCGTTTGTGATTGCTCCGGTAATAGGAATATTCAATCTGAGGCTGGTAACAGGCAAATATCTTGCAAAAGAAGACCAGCCGTCCCTGTTCCTCAAGGGTCTGAGCATAGCAGGGATACTGTTTTTGTCCGGGTTTGCAGCAGTATTTGTATACACACAGATAGTGTGATATCCAAAGTCTTTTTAATACAGGCCGTATAATACGGCACATGAGGCTTTCAGCCAAGATGAAAAAGGGGCTCAACGACCAGATAGTACTAGAGGCATCAGCATCTAGCAGCTATCTTGCAATGGCATCATGGTGTGAGATTACGGGATACCAGGGAGGAGCTGCATACTTTTACGCGCAGTCCGACGAGGAGCGCATGCACATGCTAAAGATAGTCCACTACATTAACAGCATGGGGGTGCCTGCTGTAATCCCCGCAGTAAAGGCCCCGTCATCATCTTACAAGTCACTTGAAGGAATGCTAAAGGCGGCACTGAAAAGCGAGCAGGCAGTCACACGGGCAATCCACGCGCTAGTAGAGATTGCTCAAAAGGAAAAGGATCACTCTACTGCTGTATTTCTGGAATGGTTTGTAAACGAGCAGGTCCAAGAGGAGACAAAATTCGAGGCCATACTTCAAAAGTTTGATCTGCTAGGCAGGGACAAGCTTGCAATAAATGAGATTGACAAGACACTTGCAGGCTCTATACAGCAAGAGCCTGCCTAGATAATTATACCCGTGCATATCCAGTCATTTTATGACAGTAGTGGTGACAAAAAAGCCCGGTGGCGTGACACAGCTATTCAATACAGAGACTGGCAGGGTCACATACAAGTGCAAGGCAGAGTCTGCCTATATGCTCATCGAGGCGTTTGGAGGAATTGTAAAGTTCAATCAAAAGGATGCCATTGCCACAGTTACAGGTCACGTCACATCTCTAGAGTCATGCGATGTGATCAAAAAAGGGCATCCTGACTACAAGGTGGCCCTGACTAGAATCATTGCATCTTACAAGGATTTTACAAAAAATGTGGCAGATTCATACCAGGGCGAGATCCGGGATCTTGAAAACAAAATGTCTAGTCTATGACGTAAACTTTTCACACCTGCATCCCCTGACTAGACATCTTCCACTCCCGCCCATGTGTATAGAGTTGTCGTGATAGCATCCTATTTTATTATTACAATTCATAATCATCACTGGCTTCTAGACCTGTCGTGTGTTCTGCCTATGTGCAAGGCAAGATTGATGATGTCTGCACCATAGTTTCTACCGCACAGCTTGCACTGGAATGCGTATGACATGATAATGGATATAATGTTATGATATTAAAGAATGTCTATTCTGACTACATGATCTGTAAGTGGTGATTATGATTCTGACATGATATGTTTGATAATCTCTGGTAAATGTGGGTGATCTATACCGCAGGAAGTCAATTACAGGTTTTCTGATCACAGAGTTTTAACAAGTCATGACTATATACGACATCAGACTAGATCTCAAAAACGACGAGTCCGGACGCAAGCTCAACCAGTGGCGACTAGCTACTATGGGCAGACTTGCAGAGCTTGGAGTGGTTGACTGGAAGATCAATGAAAAGGGTGACTCTGTATATTCTCTGAGATCTAGATGATCTAACCGTAAATAATACAGTGCTCGCATTCACATTCTTTTTGCTTGCCTGCCTTTTTGAGACAGTTCCTGTGCTGGCCTGCCTGACACTGGACACACACCTCTTCAATATTGCCAACTTTGGTGTATTTTTTG
>RHFD01000053.1 GCA_003724325.1 Nitrosopumilus sp. D6
TTTTCTGCAGAAAGTGACGGGGGAAAGAGAATGGAGATGCTAGAGATTCCCTCGCACAAGTTTTATCTTGGCGTGCAGTTTCATCCCGAGTTTAGCAGCAGGCCTGGGTTTCCAGAGGAGGCCTTTGCTGCCTTTGTGTCTGCTACATAGACTGAATGTGTCTGCATGTGACTGTAATTTTTTATTTTTGGGAGGAGTTTTTGTGATCCCGGGATGTAGTGTTCCCGGATCGTGTTGATCCCGGGGTGTGGTGTTCCCGGATCGTGTTGATCCCGGGGTGTGGTGTTCCCGGATCGTGTTGATCCCGAGGTGTGGTGTTCCGGGATCGTGTTGATCCGGGAGAGTGGTGTTCCGGGATCGTGTTGATCCCGGAGAGTGATGTTCCCGGATCGTGATCCCGGGATGGTATGATCCCGGAGAATGATATTCCCAGATCGATAAACTGTAAATATTAAAAAACCAAACAGTAGAATCAACGACCGGCGTTATCATTTTTAATCCTATACAATCTTTGATATCTCGTAGATTTTCTGCCTGGCATCGCGAATAGAGACTTTTTTCTTTACATATCCCTTTTTGAGCAGATGACTCAGTGCCAGGCGCACAGTCCTAGGAGGTAGTAATGTCTTGTTTGCGAGATCTTTTTGCGTCATTGCCCCTTCATACTCTAGTGTCTTTAGTAGTAGCTTTGAGCTAGGAGGCATGCTTAACAGTTCTTCTGCAAGATGCACCTTTTTTGCAAGCGCAGATATCGCAGTTGAATCTTTTTTGAGCCGGATCACCCGGGCAGGTGTGGGAAACTTTGTGCACTCTACTGTCTTTGCTACCTTGTATCTGTCCAATCCGTCAAGAATCACCTCACAGTGTAATCGGGCAGAGATATCCTCAATGCGCACAATACTATCATCAGATACTATTACAGGCCGCCTAGTCACATCAAGTGAGTTGACAGATATAATCTCAAATACACCAGAGTCCTGAAATAGTACGGGACCGCCAGCAGACATTGAATAGGCAGAAGAACCAATGGGAGTAGAGACTATAATTCCATCACCATTATCATGCCAGACCTCTTCATTACCTACCAAAAGCGTATGCTCCATCAACATGGCGCTCTTTGAGGGAAATACTGCCACGTCATTTAGTACAGGGTATACGTTTTTTCCATCAATCTTTACTCCAAGGCGGGGCACCTCTTCTATCGTATATTTCTGCCTCTTGAAGATCCCCACATACGAGGGAAACTCGCGTATGTCGATTTGCGCCAAAAAGCCGCCTGCCTCCCCCTCACTTATCCCTAGTACCGGCAGGGCAGAGTCATGTATCTTGTGGAAATAGTTTCTTACCCCCTTGTCACCTCCCAATACTATAATACAGTCAGCATGCCTGTTCTTTGAGAATGAAAACGACCCAATCCCGGCATCATCTAGCATGTCTCCTATTCGCCTAGCCGAGCTCTTTGATGGCTCTGAGCTGTATATTCCGACAATCACAGTGGTGTATGTATATGATACATAATAAAAGAGTGCCCTCTATAGATCCCTAAACTTTACTAGATTGTAAAAGTATGACGCGTTTGTCTGGATAGTCCCCTTTTTTGGGATCTTTTGCAGGCCCACATTACTAGAGTCAAGGGCAGCCTGGGCGGCGCCCCCTGCAAAGCAGAGCGCCCATAAAAAGTCGCGCTCTTTTATCATGGTACAGCAAAACGCAGAGCAAAAAATATCCCCAACTCCTGTCGTATCATGAATCTTTTTGTTTGGCAGGGTAATCGAGTATACCTTATCTTTTACCAGTAATGATACCTCTTTTTTGTTAGTTAATAGTACATACTTTATGCCCCTTTTTTGCAGCTGTACCATCATCTCGTCATTTGTACCATTTGCAAGCTGGCATGACTCCTCGAGGCTGACCTTTATTGCAGATATTCCTGAAAAGTCGAGGTCTGTCTTTCTCAAAGAGACGTGCCCCTGCAAATCCACACCCCTCAGAAACCCTTGCGGATCCACTAGTAGAAACGAGGCATCAGACTTTATCTTTTTAAATGTCTCTGCAGATATCTCGCCGCATACGGGACTTACCATGTGGCAGTCTGCATCAATTTTTTCATACGTGATATCGTCGCACTTGTTCTCTAGGTATATCTCCCTCTCCGTGCCGCTTATCTCGATGGAAAAACGCGTGGTATTTTTTTGCGATTCGGGATGTATCAGATTAATCTTGCTCTGTGTGAGATACTGGACTGGAAAGTCAGGCCCAATCCTCGTTGCAAGACTCACATCAAAGTTAAACTGCCTTGCCATGATTCCGCAATAGCATCCGGAACCTCCTATCTGCTCGTATCTCGAGTCGCCTATACTAATCGTATCTACCGTACAGTGCGAGTATATGGCAGCCCTCATACATCAGAGTCAAGATGGTTCTGATTTAGTTTTTTGCATTACAGTCTTTGCAGAGAACCATCCCCTTTGAGAGTACTAGAGGGATGCCTGATTTGAAGCACTTGTGGCACAGACCGCGCATGGACTGTATATGCAGACCCGGAATTAAAGCGTGAGGCTTTCACGCTAGGCACAACTGTGATGTGCCAAACTAAAAGCACAGCTGGTATAGTGCACTCTGAATCACCTCAGATGACAATTAGGATCTAGTCGAAGGTAGCATTCCCACGGAACGTCATACCCATATACAGAGTTGAGCCCCGATACGGTTGCGACTATTGCCACTATGCCTGCCACGATGAATATGTTTCGCAGTCTCATGTATTAGGTATGGAGATGAATATATTTAAAGATTTTTTTTCAATTTTTAAAAAACCAGCCATGGTATATCAATAGCATATAAAGAGGCAGTTGAGATTCACACTCATGCCGTTAAAGCGCGCAAGCAGGGGCCGTACCAAGGGCGGAAAGGGCTCATCTGGTGTGGTACAATGCACAAACTGCGGACAGACAGTTCCAAAGGACAAGGCAAAAAAGGTCACATCGCGGCTAAATCTGGTAGAGCA
>RHFD01000067.1 GCA_003724325.1 Nitrosopumilus sp. D6
ACAGGTGGATGCAGACCTAGAGATAGCCGAGATCCTGCGGCGTACAATGTACTCGCACGGTCCGGCAGTGCTGTTTGAGAATGTAAAGGGGTATGACATGCCAGTACTTGGAAACGCGTTTGGTTCGATGAAGAGACTAGAGATAGGACTTGGTATGACAGACTTTACAGAGATCGGCGCCCGTATTGCAGAGATGACAAGAATGGACATTCCAACTGGCATCTTGGGCAAGATAAAAAAAATCCCCGAGCTCTCAAAGATGAGCTCGTCGTTTCCAAAAGAAGTCTCTGGCGGACCCGTAACAGAGTACACCTCAAAAGACGCATCCTTTGGCGACATACCCATCACAAAATCATGGCCGCAAGATGCTGGCAAATTTATAACTCTTGGACTCGTGGCCACTAGACATCCCGATACTGGTGTGAGAAACCTCGGAGTATACAGAATGCAGATACTAGATAATAATCACGCCCTGATGCACTGGCAAAAACACAAGCGCGGCGCCAGACACGGAGACATTTCAAAAGACAGGGGCCAGAGTATTCCTGCAGCCATAATAATAGGCGGCGATCCTGCCACAATCTTTTCTGCAATAGCCCCCGTCCCGGAGGGACTAGACAAGTACCTGTTTGCAGGAATTGCGAGAAAGGAGGGGATAAAGACGGTAAAATGCAAGACCATAGATCTTGATGTTCCTGCAAATGCAGAGATTGTACTAGAGGGATATGTAGATCCGGCAGACATGCGTGATGAGGGTCCGTTTGGAGACCACACAGGATACTATACCCCGGTGGAAAAATACCCGGTATTCACGCTGACTGGAATCATGCGCAAAAAGAGTCCCATCTACATAACTACAGTAGTAGGCAAGCCGGTACTAGAAGACGCATACATTGGCAAGGTTATAGAGCAGTCGTTTCTGCCACTTGTCTGCATGTTCCATCCAGAGGTAGTCGACTTTGCCATGCCGGCAGCAGGATGGTTCCAGGGCCTTGCCATCGTATCGATAAAAAAGAGGTATCCCGGGCAGGCAAAAAAAGTGATGATGGGACTGTGGGGAATGGGCCAGCTCTCACTTACAAAGACCATAATCATAGTAGATGATGACATTAACGTACATGACACAAACGACGTCATCTGGGCAGTCACAACTAGGGCAGATGCCGCAAGGGATGTTACAATAATACGAGACACGCCCACAGACACGCTGGATCCTGCATCCCCCCTTGTCAACCTGGGATCAAAGATGGGTATTGATGCCACGCAAAAGACTGCAGAGGAGGGATACATGCGCGAGATCCAGCAGATAGTCAAACCTGATGAGGGAACTGTAAACCTGGTGGATTCCAGATGGTCAGAGTATGGCATCTAGGCGGGTCTGGCGTATGGCCCCGGTAATAATATCATCTGTGAGTTCTGTAGAGCGCGCGCCCGTGCAAGACACCACCTCTTCGCCTATCAGCGTACCTCCAAAGTCGTCTGCACCGTACTGTAGCGCCAGCTGCGCCATGCCGACACCGTTTGTAAGCCATGATGACTGGAGATGCGGAATCAGCCCGTCAAGCATGATGCGCGATATGGCAATCATCTTTAATAGCTGCACACCTCCCGCCCCGTATTCCACCACGCCCTCTTTTTGCATCAGCGTGTTGTTTGGCTCAAAGTTCCACGGAATAAATGCCATAAACCCCCGCGTCTTTTCTTGCAGACGTATAATACTGGTAAAATGATTTACAATATCCTGCGTGTTCTCTACATGTCCGTACATCATTGTGGCAGATGCAGGAAGTCCAATGGTGTGAGCCTCTTCCATTATTCTTATCCAGTCATTGCTAGATATTTTTTTGGGGCTGATTACATCCTTTACAGAGTCCACTAGAATCTCGGCGCCCGCCCCCGGAACAGACTGCAGTCCGGAATCCTTTAGCCGGGAGAGCACTTCTTTTGTTGATGACTTTTCAACCTTTGCAATCATGTCTATCTCTGATGTAGACAGCCCGTGCACCCCCACCTTTGGGAACTTTGTCCTGATCATTGCAAAGGCATCCTCATAGTATTCAATTGACAGGGCAGGGTTGTGTCCACCTTGAATTAATACCTGGCGTATGTGAAACATATCCCATGCAGCAGACATGCGCGACTCTATCTGCTCTAGTGAGAGCGTGTAAGAGTCATCTGCATCAGGTGGACGATAAAACGCACAAAACTTGCAGTCAGTAATGCACACGTTGGTATAGTTGAGTATTATATTATTTACAAACGTCGCCTTTTTTCCAAAGCGCCTCTCTGCCAAAATGCCTCCCACCAGCCCCATCAGATGCACCTCGCCTGATTCTAGCAGTCTTGCGCATTCGTCTGGCTCGGGTCTGCGCCCGTCAAGAGAGTTTTGCAAAATGTCCCCGATATCGCTCTTTTGAAGCTGCTCAGTCCGGCTCAATCGAACTTGATCCTCTACGGTTTCTATTTAATTCTTGACAGGCAGAACAATAAACCGTGGACAAACACGCTATTTTTAAGTAGGGCACGCGGGAGGTATAATTCCATGGTATCAGGGATAGAGACAAGGCTCAGCCGGTTACTAAAAAATGGAAAGATGCTCTGCATCCCGATGGATCACGGCATCTCAAACGGGCCAATTGAGGGTCTGGAGGATCCCGCATCTGTAATATACAGTTGCGAGGGGCACGGCCTGACTAGCGTCATTATTAACAAGGGAATTTTGCGCTCCATGCCAAGGCCTGTCAGTGCCGGAGTACTGGTGCATTTTTCTGCAAGCACCTCGCTGTCTGCACATCCAAACCGCAAAATGCTGACTGGTACGGCAAAAGAGGCAGCAGCACTCGGGGCAGACGGCATCTCGCTTCATATCAACATTGGCGGCAAGGAGGAGCCAGAGATGCTAGAGCAGCTGGGAGCAGTCTCAGAGCAGTGCCACAGGTGGGGCATGCCATTACTTGCAATGATGTATCCGCGCGGCGAGAATATTAGCAACCCGCACGATCCAGAGATAGTTGGCCATGTGGCGCGCATTGGCGCAGAGTGCGGCGCAGACATTGTAAAGACACTATACACTGGAGATGTGGACTCGTTTGCAAAGATAGTAAAGAGCACGCCCGTACCCATAGTCATCGCCGGCGGACCAAAGGCAGAGACTGATCTGGAAATATTAAAAATGACACAGGATGCAATGACTGCTGGCGCCTGCGGCATTACATACGGCAGGAATATTTTTGCGCACAAGAGTCCCGAAAAAATGGTAGATGCACTCTCTGATGTCATATTTAATGAAAAGACTGCAGAAGAGGCGCTAGCGCGACTTGGATAAAGAGCTGATAATCAAGCCCCGGGTTCCAAAAAACAGGCTTGCCGGATTTGTGTCACAGTTGCGCCAGGAGGGAATAAGGACTGTCTATGCAGATCCCAGACTTGTCAAAAATATGGACTGTATGTTTGAATCAGGCCCTGCAAAGTATCTGGTTGGCAGTACATCCTCCCGCGGAAAAAATGGAAAGAGATTTCAGATAAGTAATAATGCAGACATTGACGCAATGCTAAATCAGGCAAAAAAAGGCCTTGACTTTGTCATTGTAGAGGTAAAGGACTGGAAGATAATCCCGCTAGAGAATATTATTGCCAAGCTGCACAAGCTGCACACCAGCATATTTGGCATTGCATCCACGCCTGCAGAGGTAAGAAAAATGTTCTCCATACTTGACGTGGGAGTAGATGGTGTCATATTTGGCGCCCGTTCCATTAGCGAGGTGAGGGAGGCAATGGTGTATCTTGGAACCAAGAGCTTTGAGATGAAAAAGGCAAAGATAATAGACATAAAAGAGGTAGGCGATGGCGAGCGCGTCTGCGTAGATACGGCATCCATACTGCACAAGGGCGAGGGGATGCTAGTTGGGAGTAGGTCCAACTTTTTATTCCTGGTACACAATGAGTCAGTCGGTTCGTCATTTACATCTCCCAGACCGTTCCGGGTAAATGCGGGCGCAGTCCACTGTTACACGATATCCCCTGACGGCACGACTAGCTATCTCTCAGAAGTCGAGACTGGCTCTGAGGTGCTGGTAATGGACTCTGGTGGCAAGGCAAGAAGGGTGACTGTGGGCCGCTCAAAGATAGAGCGCCGGCCAATGCTAATGATAAAGGCATCAGCCGGAGGCGAGATAGGCGGGATAATAGCTCAGGATGCAGAGACTATCCGCTTTGTAAGGCC
>RHFD01000079.1 GCA_003724325.1 Nitrosopumilus sp. D6
GGCATGTCAGTCAATAATACAGTAGCAGTGTTTGATGCAGTACTCGGAAAAAAGAGCGAGTTTTTGCGCACGCCAAAGTATGGAATCATTACAAAAAATGATGACTGGCGCGACAAGGCATACAACCTGCCGTTTACCCAGACTACACTGCTGGAGATCTTTTTCGGGGTGTACGGTGTGATGGCAGTCTTTGCTGCCATATTCTCAAGCAATCCTGTATTTGTGCCCATTATCGCCTTGCAGACTGTCGGGTTTTTTTACATCGCCTCGATGAGCCTCTCACACACGCGGTTTAAAAGAGATAAATCAAGCCCCGTCCACGCAGATAAAAGAGAGAAAATGGCTCGCATAACATACAAGCTCGCACTTGCCGGCATTACAGGAATCATTCTATTTGGTGGATACATGGCCATCTCTGGATACAACTCTGATATCTATCCGCTTGATCGAATACGCGGTCACATGGATGGAATCATTGGATCCTCTGACCCAGAGATGATCCACAGTCACCTAGTTGCAGTCCAGACTGACATGGATCTAATTCTTGCAAAGCTTCCAGAGGGGGTCAGCGACACGGGTGAACCCTCAAAGAACCCAGTCTGGCTGTTTCCAACAGATTCGACTAACTTTGTGAGGATGAAAAATGATATAGACCACATGATTGCCGCCATTGAAAAGATTGCAACCATCCCAAGGGATAATTCTGCATACAACACTGGCATGCTTGTTGCCGGTGAGAGGGCGCTTGGACTGCGCCTCAACATTGTTGATGCGACCCCCTACATGTACGTCAGCATTGCAAACATTATATTCAGCACGATGTGGATTGCCGCAATACTCGGAATCTTTGCCGCATTAAAACACAAAAAGGATCAGCTCGGCGAGGCAGACAAGTCAGGCATCTAGGATATTCCAAGGTCGGTTCTCAACTCGTCTACTGCCCTTATACCGTAAATGTCCCTTACCTGCCTTGTTCTGATTGATTCTTTTAGCATGTCCCTTCCAATTGCGTTTGAGAGTATCGAGTAGACGTCCCCGAACCGCACCTCCCATCTGTCTGCGCAGTCAAGAATCTTGCCCACTGCCCACTGCCTCACCTCGTGCGGCAGCGGCATCTTTTGTCCTGACTCTATAGAGAGCCGGTCAAACAAATTTACAATCTCTGTTGTCTGGGCTGCCATCTTTTCGAGATCTGCTGCCACGCCGTACTTGGATTCTGCGTTCATCCTTATTGATGACTGGAACTCTGAGAGCTTTAGCAGGGCTAGAACCTCCTTGGAGGAGTCCTCTGATGTTTTGCCTGCTGCGCCCCTTGCCTGCTGCATGTCTGAGAAGAGCTTTTCAGATCTTGCATGCAACTCTGCAGCAGAGGCATCCTGCCTCTTTACTGCCTCTGAGACTGACTTTATGCCCTCTTCTATCCTGCTCATCTTGGACTCGAGCTCGCCTATCTTGCCTGTCTTTTCAGAGACAGAGTCAAACTGACTCTTTATACCGTCTACTATTCCTGCAAGCTGATTCATGCCGGAGGATTTTTCAGAGACTGCATCAATTGCGGCCTTTATCGCCACGAGCTCTGAGCCAAGCGACGAGGCAGATTGTGTCGACTCTGCAATCCTTGCAAGCTCTTTTCTAAAGCTCTCCACTACCTGCGAGCTTGCCTCTAGGTTTTGCATCCTGCCGGAGACTTTTTCAATGCTGTCATGTAGCTTGTCAATATCAGTACTATTTCTTGCAAGCGAGTCTGCGCGCCCAGAGACATTCTTGAGATCGTCTCGCACCTCGTCTATTCTCTGGGCTATCTTGATTATCATCTCTGAATTGTTCTTCATCGAGTTTATTCCCTCGTCTACCTTTTTTGAGAGGCCTGCAGGGCCTGACTTTTGCAGGTCTGCCATCTCCTTGCGGAGCCTCTCTGTCTGCCCGTTTATCCGCTCTACGAGCCCCGACTGCGCACGAACCCCGCGGAGACCCGCGTAGAGCTTTTGTGTGTCTTCCTCGACTACGCCCATTCTCCTTGACTGCTTTTGGATGTGATCCAGCGTGGTTGCAAGCGAATCGATCATACTCTTGAGGGAGACAAGCACCTTTTGGTTCTCTCCAAAGACCCTTGTCATCACCTTGATCTCCTTTTGGAGCGCCTTGTTTGAATCAGAGACTGTAGCCACCTTTTTGAGCAGAGCCGCAGGTGTCGGCTCCTTGGGCTTTACTTTGGGTTTTTTGACTGCCACCATACAGTCCATTATGCCATGATGATAAAAAAGTTGGGTGTGAAGAAAAGCTACCTGTTTACAATCTCGGGTTCGTGAAGCAGCTCGTGGATGGTCTTTTCTGCAAGACCCTCATGGGACTCGAAAAAGTCCTTTGTACAGTATTCGCACTGGATCATGATTACCGTATGGTACGGTACTATTAATATCGCAGGTTATACTGGTATAACCTTGGCAGTCAGATACCCCAGGTCATATCTCCACATCTAGATTCAGCTGACCCAATCATCATCCTGCATCATGCGTGGCTATGTCTGGGAATAAAGACTTTTGAGCCTGCAGGCAACTGTTTTTAAACAATTTAACCAAGTGATATTATGTATGGTTTGCCACTCCAGACAGAAATAGGCGACTCGCTTGGCAGCACTGTCAACACGCTCATAGAAGAGATCACCCCAGAGCTGCCGCACACTAGCTTTGTGACTGATTTGGCATTTATCATGATAATCGGGGCAGTCATTACACTTGCGTTCTTTAAGATAAAACAGCCGCTGATAATCGGATACTTGTTTGCAGGAATGCTCATCGGACCGCTCTCGCCGTTTTGGTCGTGGGTACTGCCAAACGGGGGCCTGCCGACTGATGAGTTTGCAGTGGGACTACTCTCTGATATATCTGCGCTCAACTTGTTTGCAGAGATAGGCGTGATACTGTTACTGTTTGTAATAGGAATAGAGTTTCCGTATGCAA
>RHFD01000048.1 GCA_003724325.1 Nitrosopumilus sp. D6
TGGAGGCTCTTTATCTTGGCATTTTTGATGAGCTTGCCCTCAAAGGACTTTGATGGCTTTGAGAATATCTTTGAGAATACGTTGAGATCCTCTGTCCTGAACCTATGGCCTGTGATCATCCTTATCTTTGCCCTGCCCATTGCAAAGTTCTCAAATGCCATTGATATCGTGATTAGCGTGTGAATTGACAGAAAATCCACGCATCTATCATATCTGACGCAGTTGCTCAGACATGGAAAAAAGAACTCTGATACAATATCGTCCTTGTCAGAGCGGTACTCTTCTTTTAGATCTATCTCCTTTAGGCTCAATACTGGTAAAAGCCGTCTGTATTATTTAAAGAAACAACAAATGCTCCCGTATGAATTCAGGTCAGGTACAAAGTCAACATTAGATGATCTACAGATCTGTCTGCCATGAATTCTTACCCTAGGTAATGACCGAGTCTATAGCGTATGTGGCATGTGATCAGTCGGTGAATACTGTTCTGATCGCCACATAATCTCACATGTCAGTCAAAAATTATAACCATAAAGACTTTAGAAATGTATAGACGCGACCACTGTGTTGATAATGTATCCGCCTCATATATGTAGACATGGCATGGCAGAGGAATCCTAATGTCAAGGCCTCAAAAACCAGATCCTGATGAAACAGTCATTCCCGGGAGCAATCACACCCCGGCGCTTGCCTTTGCAAAGATATGGGCCAGAGTTTGCGTGGTCGTGGAGATGTGGAAATACCTCAAAGGATTCACATACAGCCCAAAGTCAGATCTGGTATTTGATGTCGATAATCTGCATGAGGCTTTGGCTCTGTTCCGAGAGCTGGTCAGAAACGGCAAGAATTTTTTGGTGAATCATCCAATATATCTAATAGCTGTTACCTGTCGTAAAAACATCAAAGTAGATGACACATTGAAAGACGGATATGAGAAGATTTTAAAGATCTCAAACCAGCCTCTAATCGGCTACTGGAATAATTCCGAAGGCAGTTCTTATTTAGACGCCGTTGTAGCCCTGCAGTTTATAAGTACGAATGCCGCAATAAGAGAAGGAAAAAAACATGGACAAGAATAACCGTATGTGGGGACACCGAGGGCAAGGAAATCAGACGGTACCGGATACAAATCCGGTCGAAACAAAATCATTACCCATCCACGCAGGAAGACCATGGCAGGAAAAAAACGACCAGTTTCAAAACAGATTCTGGCAAAAGCCGGACAACTACATGTCGGAATAGACTTACACAAAAAGTTCCTCCAGGTGGCCGTAATGAATCAGAACGGAACCATGTTGTTTGAGGACAGGATAGATAACGACTGGGATGTGATCAAGAAGTTTTTTGCGAGGTTTCCCCAGGATTCCAGATATGTGGTAGAATCGTCGTCAGTATGGTACGGACTGTATCGCTACATGACAGACAAGCTTGGCATGGACGTCACGGTGTCAAACCCGTTTGTCAACAAGGTGATTGCCACATCTAAGAAAAAGACAGACAAGGTCGATGCCAGAATACTTGCAGACCTGGACAGAGGAGGATACATCTCTGAATGCTATGTGCCTGACGAGCAGACCGTGGAGAACAGACGGCTCACTAGATTCAGACACAAGATGGTACACATGAGGACCGCGTGCAAGAATGGTATACACGGCATCCTGTTGCAAGACGGGATAAAGATACACGCTACAAACTGGACTGCCATGTACATGATTGCCTTGCACAGGCTCAAAAACTACCGCATAGAGGGATATCTTACAGAGATTGAATCCTTTAACAAAATCATACATGATCTGGACTACAAGATAAGAGCGATAACCTCTGCATCAGAGGAAGCATGCAGGCTCAAGACGATTCCAGGGGTGGGGGATTACACGGCATTGGTAATGACGGCAGAAATTGGTGACAAATCCAGGTTTTTAAATTCTCACCAGCTGTGTGCATACGCCGGTATAGTTCCATCGGTGAGAAACTCTGCAGACACCATACACCATGGAAATATAACCAAAAGAGGCAGCAAGATGATGCGATGGGCACTCGTCGAGGCCGTCCACACACACGTCAGACGGTTCCCGGAGACAGACTTGTCCATATTTTACAAGAGACTTGAGAAAAAACGCGGCAGATCCAAGGCGACAGTAGCCGCCGCGTCAAAGCTTCTCCGCATCATGTACTGGATGCTAAAAGAGGGGAAAGACTTTGCCCCCAATTACAGTCAGAGCCATAAACCGCGGGAAGATGTTGAGGGAAAACCTCGGTAGAATAACAGCGGAACAGCTCTGATGAAAGGATGAAGAACGGTACTGGAGCATCAACTCCGAATGGATATGTGTCCGAACATCCTCTGGGAACTGAACGTAACTCTAGCGCAAGCTATACTCTTTTTGAAGGATTATGGTAAAACGTTTAAAAAACGCCACCTAGATTGAAAGATTATGGTAAAACGTTTAAAAACACGCCACATGGATACATCCTCGCAATCTGGCCAGACGGCAGCTACGAGCACATCAAAGCGAATTAAGAACACGTTTGCCCCAAATTGCCGGAACGAATACTTTGAACCCGGTGCACTGTTTTATCTGTGCAAGTACGGCTTCCCGTTTGAAAAACTCCCCGAGGAGGGGAAAAAGATGGTGCGCGAATACACCAAGGAATACGACAAGAGATGTTTAAAGCCTGGGGAGAAGCAAAAGTTTCCCTCGCCCATGTTTGGTCCGGATGCCATAGGCTAGGTGTATATTTCTAGTCTGAAATGTACGTTCCTGCTGTATGAATTCAGGTCAGGCGTAAAGTCAACATTAGATGATCTGCCGATACGCCGGTGGTGCTGGGCGCACATACTCTGGGAAGCGTACGATCTGGAGCGCCAGGAAGAAGAGGCAGTCCTACACAAACTATAGGAGACATTCCACAGAGCAAAGAATACAGAACCCAATAGTGTGGCATGTGATTTTATGACCTACGAGGTTTGGGGGATTGCAGACGAATACACTAGGCTGAACCACAAGTTCGGTGGCAAGCTGAATCATGCATCTGCATGTTTAACCGTATGGGGGGGGGGACACCGAGGGCAAGGAAATCAGACGGTACCGGGTACAAATCTGGTCAGAACAAAATCATTACCCATCCACGCAGGAAGACCATGGCAGGAAAAAAATTACCAGTTTGTAATGAATCCGGGAATGGAGCCTACAATGAATGTGAGGGGGAGCTATGCAAGGTCGTCATACAGCAAAAGATCCGCCAGAGGATTGTCGGCGAGGGCGGCATGGGGAATGTTCAGCATTTTGATGACGTGTCTGGTGACCTGGGGCAGGAATCTGGATCCCAGAGAAGAGTTGCCAAGGGTGCTCAAAGCGACCTGAATTCATACATGCTCCCATCGGGATTTGAACCCGAGTCTTTGGCTTGAGAAGCCAAAATGCTTAACCGGACTACACTATAGGAGCTTGATACGATGCAGGCCTGATCTCAATTTAAAGGAAATGCTTTGAATGAGTTTGTAAATTTTTGCCGCTCGCTTCATTTATAGAAAATCCACCCGCACACCACACATGGACGCGAAAAAACTTTTGGCAGAGCTAGGCATGTCCGGGCATCCGGCCGGACTGGGAGGGTGTCACGTATCAGGCGGACACTTTGAGGCGTGCGCGCATGACATGGTAGTCTTTGACGGGGGCTCTGGCTCGAGGCTGGCAGAGTCAGATGGGGATACTGTCATGGTGTGGCACGCGTCATTGTCTGAGACACGCTCAGGAAGCCTGCTCGGATATGACAGACTGCGTATAGTCTGTGACGAGTCGTGGGAGCTGCACATGCTGCTATCTAGGATAGAACAACGGCGCAAGCTGTTGTACGCAGATCATGCGAGGCACTGCCTTGTAGAATCACTGCTATGCTGTCAGAAGAGCAGGCAGTACCCCGGCGTGCTGGCTTCGTGCTGGCAAAAGTGCGCCTCGTACTATCTGGCAGATGCAATCTGCGCGCTCAACTCTTGCATTCCGGGATCATCTCACATGCTTGATGCACTGCGCAGCATGCAAAAGGCAGGCAGGCACATAGAGACTGTTACAAAGACAGTTGGAACAGAGCGCGCAACACCCACACTGCTTGAGCGCATATCAAAATCTGCAGTAGGACTTGCAGACATGGCAGGATACATCTCACAGACAATCGAGCCAAAGCGCGATTATTTTGTGAAAAACTCAATGCCGTCAGATTGTTATTTTTATCTGTGCCATTCAAGCCGGGAAAGTTTTGTAAATCTGATGAGCTCATCAGGTCGCAAGCCGGAACTCGAATACATTTTAAAGACTGCCTTTGATGTCGAGTCGGATTCAAATCTGGTAATGCAGCATGTCGAGCTTGTAGAAAAGTCATGCAATGAACTACTCGGCGAGCCAAGAAACTAGAAAATATCTGAGTGTCTGCAGGATTCATGAGTTTACAACTATATCCTGACTCTGCCATTTGTCTATAACACACACCGATCCAAGTTTATTAAATCAGTCCTGAAAAAATCCGGCCTGATTCAACCATAACCCATATAGCATCGCAGTGTGAAACATACTGCATGTCGGCGCTCATCGGATACGTAATCATGCCGTTTATGGTTCTTGCTACAGTCATGTCATTTTACAATCTTTACGGGCTCTTAAAGACTGCAAATTTGAGGAATGTGGGAAATTTTGCCGTGATATCGTCACTGGCATTTGTGGCCTGCGGCTGCGTCTGGATCTGCTATATGATCTGGGAGACATATCTCTAGTCCCGGATCCTGCATCCGATCGGGCAAAAAACACCCATCCCACGCACGCCCCACGCTGGGGCAGAGAGCTAACCTTTTAAAACACGTACGCCATTGATGAAGCATGGTAGATCAAGCATGTGGATGCGAAGCCGACAGCGGCGATCCTGATTATGCGTGCGACTGTGCAATGCAGGGACACTGCATATGCAGCGCCGACTGCAAATGCAAGACTGATGTCTGCAAAGCAGCGACAAAGGATTTCTAACTGGTAATTTTTTTTTATTTTTTTTATTCTTCCTCGTCGTCTAGACCCCATGACTTTACAAGCTCTTTTTGGAACTTGTCTGCCTGCTTTTCATCAAGGGCAAAGCCGCAGTTCTTGTGGGTGGGAACCACGGTCATTCCATCAAGCTTGAACTCGACTTCGTACAGGTGTACCTTGGGGCACTCGCACATTGAATCCATTGCCAAATTACCTCTATATTTGCCTTTGAGACGGAATACGAATCTTGAACAACGTTTAACTATTGGTTTTACCTATTTTTTACAGGTTGAAGGCCACACTGCTAGTACTATTTGCCGTATCGGTACTGTTAGCTGCAGGCATCGCGCCCGCATACGCGCAGTTTCAGGCAGGTGGTGTGGACAAGGATGGCTCGTGGCATGTCGGCGAGGGCCTCAAACAGGGAGATTATTTTCACTATTCAATGTGCCATGTGGATTACAAGGAATGCATAAATTTCGAGATGGAGCTGTGGATAAAGGGAGACGTGCAGTCCGGCTCTGAGATAAAATGGCTTGCAGAGGCCGTGGTGTACGACGGAAACAAGGTGATAAAGGGAGAGATGGAACTTGGAAAGATTGCGCCAGAGCCTACCGGCGGAAGCGCCGAGCTTGGAGTGTACAGAGGTGCATTCAAGTCCTCAATTGTATGGCTGTCTGCGTTTGCTACTGCAGACATTGGTCCAAGCGGCAAGGGACCAAAAGAGTTTGCTGCAAAGTCCTGGGGCAAGATTGCAAACATTGGAGGCGAGCAGGTGGTTCCAGTGGCGCTAGAAACCATCAGAACCCAGTCTGGTATATGGGATACGGTACAGGTAGGATGGAAGACAGGCGGTGTTACAAGCCGTGTATGGATTGTAGACGAGTTTCCGTTTCCGGTAAAGGCAAAGACGTTTACACATGTGTCTGAGGGAATTGCCCCAGTAGAGTACGAGTTTGAGCTTGTAAAATACGAGGAGAACGTGCAGCAAAGCCCGTTTGAAGATGTAACTTCAACCCCGGGAGAATTTGTGAACAAGGGATGCGATACGGACTTTGAAAAAGAGGTGGTCATAAAGCGACCCACTGCCAACTTTGACTATCAGATACACACGTTTTACGGCCCTGAAGACCCTGTTCAGGGGTGTCCCATGGAGTGGATAATCAAATTCATCAACAAGTATGATGACACAGAGTTCCTAAACCAGGTGCATTTTGACTTTTTGGTGCTAGGTGATGACCGGTCCATCCAGAGATCCATAGCAAACGAGGAAGGCAGGGAGTTCCTGTATTCGCCGTCAGGTCAGTACGAGCTTGACATGACAGTAAAGGAGGATCCGGGAGATGTGATTTATACAATACTGGTGCTAGGTCTAGCTCCCGAAGACTGGGTTCCAAACGCAAATCCTGACTATCTAGAGATCCCAGTTTCCATACTCCCAAGTGATCCGGGATTTGCACCCATACAGCCTGCACCAAAACCTACAGCACCTGCAACGATACCTGCATGGATAAAGACCAACGCGGGCTGGTGGGCAGAAGGCCAGCTAGATGATGCGTCCTTTGTAAGCGGCATACAGTTTCTAATCAAAGAGAATATAATCAAGATGGATAAAGACCAACGCGGGCTGGTGGGCAGAAGGCCAGCTAGATGATGCGTCCTTTGTAAGCGGCATACAGTTTCTAATCAAAGACTATTTCTGATTAGACTGTAATGGCAGGACTTTTTTTGTATCCAAAACGCCACCTCAGAAAGCTGATCCGGGACGGCGAGTACGCAGAGGCAGTAAAGTACGGCGAGAGCATAAAGGGGAATTTTGAGAGGGACCACGACTTTATGTTCATCATGGGCAGCATTTACTATATGGTCGAGGATCCAAAGAGCGCGCTTGCATACTTTGAAAGGGCGGCAAGCCTCGGTGAGGATGTTGAGACGCTAAAGCTAAAGGCAAACGCCCATCTCGAGCTAGGCGACAAGGACGGGGCAGAAACATGTTGCATAAAGATTCTCAAAATTGATCCAAAAAACTCCGAGGCCCAGTCGCTGCTTGAAAAACTAGAGGCGCTCTAGGATTTTAATCCGTACGCGTTTTCCATCAGCCAGTCGCAAAATGCCGTGACATTCTCATCAAACTCTGTCCAGATGTGTATGGAGTGTGGAAGTATGTCTATCTTCCAAGTGTCCGTGTACACCCTGACTCCCTCCTTGTTCTCGTACATGTAAGCATCTTCTGTCTTTACATCGCCTAGCAACTCTGTTGCCTTTTTCTTTATGAGCTCCCTGTCTATGGGGAATCTCTTGCGGTCATAGTCTATTATCAGGCTCAGATCCCTCTTTCCATACATCTCTGACTCTTCAATCCTGCCCTCCTTTGGAAAATTGACTATCAGCTTTATGCCATATTTGGCGCCGACTTCTTTTCCAATCTCTACGATTCTTGCATATGCCTGCCCGGGGCTCTTTTTGAGCAGGAACGTTATCTGCGCAAGATCCTTTTTGAGGCTGGCCTGCAAGTCTGCTGTGATCTCAGAGAACATTGCTTGGTGCGTATGTAACACGATATTAAATGATTTTATCTATTTTAGATCCTTTTCTTCCTGCTCGCCTAGCCACTTTAGCGTCTCTAACATGTCTTTTTTTGACATTTTACCGTCTTGTACCATTTTGCTCATCTCTGCAAGTTCCTTTCCATGCGTCTTTTTGTAGTACTTGTCCACGGTACCTGCCTTTACGGCAAGCAGGAACATTTTGTGGACTGCCTCCATGTCGCTTATCTTGCCGTCTCTTGCAAGCATAAAGAGATCATAAAACTCGTCTGTGTGCCTGTCTATAATGTATGATACGAGCGTCTTTTTCTCCTGCCCAAAAAATCTCTTGAGAAGCCCCATCAACTAGCATGTAGGGTTTGTTCTTAATATTCATACCTTGTAGCCCGGTTTACGGTATCTGAATGGTACGGATTCCAGACGTGCCCATACCAAGTCAACTGCACCGGAATGGTTTTTTTAGAGCTATCCGATGTTACATACATGGCAATGCCGATGGATTATGATGGCATGAGGACTGATGACTCTTCTGAGCGCACAGACAATGTAGACGAGTACAGGCGTACCTGCATTGACTTTGTAGAGGATATATCGCATGATTATGAGGCATGGGTGGACTATTACAAGCTCCCAAAAGACGAGGATGGTCAAAGGCGCAAGGGCATCCATGCCACAATAACTCGCACCAACGAGTGGATTGCAAAGGTGGCCCAGTCAATCAAGGCAGTAGACGTGGTAATGAATGACGGGATTCAAAAGATGGCCGAGTCTACGGCAGGCAAGCCGCTGG
>RHFD01000089.1 GCA_003724325.1 Nitrosopumilus sp. D6
CCATGATCCCGGATCACCATGATCCCGGATCACCATGATCCCGGATCACCATGATCCCGGATCACCATGATCCCGGATCAGGGATTATCTAGAATATGCCTTGGATTATACCATTATCTGAGTAAAAACCATGCAACATCAATAAGAGTTTGGCATGTCAGGATTGGGCGCTAAGAAAATGACTGATTCTCTTTATACCCGGATTGATTTTTGTTGCACGTATACTGTACCACGTATACTGTACCACAAACTATACCCTGACAAAAGGCATAATCTAGTCTGCCCTGTGCCCTAGTAGTCTTTTGAGCTCGCCGCCTACAAGCGTTCCGGCAGTATTTAGGGAGCCTCTGACGCCGAGCAGCTTTATGATGGATGTGGCATGAAAGTCAAAGTCATCTCCTGCAGAGATCTCTGCTGTGATCTCCGGCGTTATGGCCCCAAAGAGCTTGTTGATTGTATCATTAGTGATCTTCCCAAGTACTCTTCGCGCAAGCGCCTGTCTCTCAAACTCTGAACCAAACCTGCCTGTCCATTTTTTCTGATATTCCTCTAGCGCCGACTCTTTACCTGTCTCTAAAAACTCTGCAATGGCGCGCCCCGCATAAATGCCGCCCATCCCGCTTGTAAATATCCCGCCTGCAGTAGTTGGCTTTGCCTGACCTGCAGCATCTCCTACTATCACAACATTATCCTGGACAAACTTTTTGATCGGACCCTTTACCCAGAGCGGCGCGTAAATCTTTCTAATTATGGAATAGTTCCCCCTCTTTTCTAGAATCTCATCTAGAGCGCCTGCCGCGTTGATGCCTTTTCCTGCAACGCCCACCTTGCCCCTGCCGTCATTTGATGGAATTATCCACGCAAAAAACTCTGGATATTTTTCCTGGTCAATAATGACGCACACCTTGCCTTTTTTTATCCAGTCTGCATAGACTTCGTACTGCGCCGATGGCAGCATTCCTGTTCTGTCCTTTTGTACCAGCGACTGCGCCCCGCGCGCATCTACTGCAATCTTGCAGCCTATCACTCCGTCGCCTGTCCTGACACTAGACCCTGTCATCTCTTGGATGCTAGTCCTCACCCTTATCGTGGCCCCGCAGCGCTGGGCCTGCAGGGCAATCTGCTTGTCAAGCTCTCTTCTGCTTATCTCTGCGACTTTTTGCTTTTTTGCATCAATGTGTATGGTGTTTCCGTCAGGGGATGTAATCTCGGCTGATTCTACCATGTGGTGCCATGTGGCAGCAGAGGGTATCACTCCGAGCTCTCCTAGTCCTGCAAGACTTGCCAGGCCTCCGCAGTGCTCTGGCGTTCCTATCTCATAGTCCTCTTCTGCCACCATTACTGAGAACCCGGCAGCAGCTATCTCTCTTGCGCACAAGAGTCCTGCAACGCTGCCTCCTGCCACCACCACGTCATATCCCATGACTTTGGCATCTCTGGCAATTATCTTAAAAGTTTTCATTAGGCGCCGTTTTATGCCATTTATGGCAGAGATAAAACAGGTGATCGCAGTGCGGACTGATCTGGATATGGGCAGGGGCAAGATTGCCGCCCAGGTGGGTCATGCCTGTGTCATGGGCTCTGAACACGTAAGAAAGACAAACCCGGACTGGCACAGGGAATGGTGGGGAATGCAAAAAAAGATCGTAGTGAGGGTGGACGGACTAGGCGACTTGGAATACGTACGGCGCAGGGCAATAGATGCAAACCTTCCGTGGTCGCAGATAAGTGATGCCGGACACACCCAGCTAGAGCCTGGCACCATAACCTGCATCTCCATAGGTCCTGCCCCCGGGGATCTAATTGACAAGATAACTGGCGATCTAAAGCTGCTTTGAGTTGCCAAAAACTCCTTGGGAATAAGATATAACGAGGAATCTTGGAGGTTCACCTGTGAAAAAGCAGGCAAAAGGAGCAATGGCATTTTTATTCCTTGGCGGAATAATGGCGACTTCTGGAGTGGTAATTGGAGTCCCGGGAATACAGCCGCACATACCACCTGAAGACATTGATGCAGTCAATCCTGCTGATAGCTATCCGTTGGAGGAGCGCGCCAGATACTGCGGCACGGGCAGCGCGTCTTCTACTCCGTATGTGAAAGAGTTTGCCATACCGACCCCGTGCACGCAGCCACTTGGAATAGTGGCAGACGGGCAGGGAAACATTTGGTTTGCAGAGACTAACACTGGCAATCTGGCAAAGTTTATCACAACTAATGGCACGTTTAAAGAGTATGTAAATCCCAGCTGGCCTGGAGGAGCGCGCTCGATGATGTGGGGCATGGAGTATGCCCCCGACGGCTCTGTGTGGTATACTGATGACAGGTTTAACTCTGTCTGGAAGTTTTCCACACTTGATGAGAGATACACGAGATTCAACCTTGCAGAATCCGGAGAAGATCTACTGCCCCAGAGAATAGAGCTAGTCGGATCACAGCTGATAGTTAATGATTTTATTGGAAACAACCTCGTACTCTTTGATCCGACGCAGGGCAGCTCTTCG
Source organism: Nitrosopumilus sp. D6 (assembly GCA_003724325.1). Taxonomy (GTDB): domain Archaea; phylum Thermoproteota; class Nitrososphaeria; order Nitrososphaerales; family Nitrosopumilaceae; genus Nitrosopumilus. The sequence goes on from RHFD01000089.1 coordinate 2,503, forward strand.
GTCACCTATGTGGCAGTTCCTCCCCCCATATCGCCGGCAGTAACTGCAGAGTTTGCAGTAGATGATGATAACAACGTGTGGTATACAAACTGGCAGGGCACACAACCGGGGCTCTTGGTGCGATTTGATCAGGACGAATACTATGCGGTGATAGGCAGTACGGGCGCAGATTCTGTAGAGATTGGACAGTTTGTCACTACTTTTTCACTGCCGCCGGATCTGTTCACTCCAAACGGAATCGCCATTACAGGCGGATTAATCTGGATGGCAGACACATCATCATCGCTTTTCTTTAGCTTTGATCCTATCACAGAGCAGTTTACCCGGTATATCACGGCACCTCCGCAGCAAAGCACGTACGGGAATCATACGGGTCTGACATTTGAGCCCATATCTAGACCGTACTGGATGGAAGCAGATAATCTAAACCGCATTGTATTCAACGAGCACAATGCAAACAACATTGCAGTATTTGATCCACAAAAACAATCCCTAACAGAGTACCACATACCTTCAAAGAATCCGTTCTGGGCAGACTGTGATCCGGGTACGGGACTCTCCATAGATGACTGCGGGCTGGCTCAAATATTTGACATTGCGCTTGACGGCTCTAATATCTGGTTTACAGAGTGGGTCGAAAACAACATTGGAGTAGTAGATACCACAGTCGCTTTACCATTTGAGATACTACTTGACTCTGCAGAGGTAACAATACCACAGGAAGAGTCCCTTGTCGTAACATATACTGTCATTCCCGCATCTGAGGGGGTAGTCACGCCGATACTAGCCCCTGCAGACCCGCGCATGACGGCATTTCTTGCAGGCCCTGATACGATAACTCTTGGCTCAGAACCAGTCACGATAAGCGTGAGCATATCTGCTGCAGGCGTGCCTGCTGGAACATACAATGTGTTGCTTGGGGCGCAGCACCCTGACATTGCAACAAGCAAGTATCTTACAGTGACAGTGCAGTGACTCTTGACTCACAGATAGGCATTGGCGTGTACACCACTACACACAAGGGTATAGGCGGGCGCATTCGGGACTCGCCGGAGGATTTCAAGGTGACAGAAGTGCTCTCAGAGGCGGCACAAAAAATGATATCTGCAGGCGGCAGCTATGCAGTGTATGTGCTCAAAAAGCAGGGAATAGATACAAATCATGCGCTCTCTGATCTGCGCAGGCACAATGGTGTACGGCTAAAGGCGCTAGGACTAAAGGACGCATCTGCAGTAACTGTACAGTTTGTCTGCTCTACTAGTACGGGCAAGGCAATGCAGAACTATTCGTCTGCCAGGTACTCTGTGGAGCATGTGGGAGATGCAAAGAGGCCCCTCTCAAAGGGAGACATGGTGGCAAACAGGTTTGCAGTCAGGATTAAAGACTCTGGTGATGTGTCGTCTTTTTCAGAGTATGATAAAATTCTCAACTTTTATGGGTACCAGCGCTTTGGCTCAAAGAGGCCCATCACGCACCTTGTGGGGCGCGCCATTATACACAGGGACTTTGAAAAGGCAGTAGACATACTCTCCACACTTGACGGGCAGTCCCAAGAGCTAGACTATGAAAAACGCCTAGAGCTACTACCAAAGTGGATGGACATTGAGAGGGCAGTGTTAAATAAAATGATACAAAGCGGCGACGCGCTACTGTCTCTTCGCGCCGCCCCTATATCCATGAGGCGCTTTTACGTGCATGCATACCAGTCGTACATATTCAACTGTACACTGAGCCTTGCATTCTCAGATGGTGTGGATCTCTTTTCAGTGCAAGACGGTGATGTCTGCTTTGACTCGCACGGAAAAATCGGCAAGTATCTAAAGGGACTGGATCAGCGCCTGGCAGTCCCATTTGTGGGGTATGCCTATTACAAAAAGACGAGATTTGCCAGGTACATATCACAGATACTACACCAAGAAGAGGTGGCGCCGGGAGACTTTTTCATAAAAGAGATGGATGAGGCAAGCAGTGAGGGCGGATTCAGGCAGGCTGCAGTAGAATGCAAGGACTGCTCTGTACGTGGTGATGTGGCAGAGTTTACGCTCTCGCGCGGCTCCTTTGCCACCATGGTGCTCCGGGAGATGATAAAGCCCGCAAACCCAGTTGCCGCAGGATTCTAGGTTTTTGCGCGCACCACGCCGGCAAGAATCATCACCATACCTGCCAGCGCAACTAGCAGGCCATATACTGTCCAGTCAGAGTCTGCATACATAAACGAGTACTCTGGCCCCACCAGTGACCTTCCCTGGAGGTAGAATGTGACTCCCAGTGTTATGATTATTGATCCTGCGATGAATAGCGCCTTCATGTATTGTGTGAGGCATGCCTGCTAAAAAGGGTAAAGAGAATTGATAACTTGGGCAAATGATTTTTGAGCCCGGTCTTTAATCGCATGACCGTGATTTTTCACAATGCAGAACTGGAACATGGCACAGTCAAAAGGCCACAAACATACAGGTCTGCTACTCTTTGGGCTGTCTGCCGTATCTGCATTTATACTCTTTTGGGTGTTTTATCCGCAGATAGAGGCGCTAAACCAAGAGTCGCCAATCCTCATAAATCTGATGTTTCTACCTGCCATGGCAATCGGTTTTCTGTACGGAATACGAATCACAGAGAGGGCAGTAAACCCCGGCGAGACGCGTGGCGCGTTTAAGAGAAAGGTAGTCAAGATATTCCTGTTCTTTTTTGTAATAGGTGGCATGTTTAGCTCTGTCAACTTTGCCCTAAACGGGGGCAGCATAATGCCAGAGTCCTCGTCCCTTGATGATGGGGTAGTAATGTGGCTCAACGACTTTATAACTGCAAACGGGGGGGCGACATTTCTAATACTCTCAAGCATTGCCCTGATGGCTGCGGCCACAAAGAGAATAGTCGGCATGAATACCGGATTCCTCAACAGAATGGTGACGTTTGTGGGAACGTTTATCTTTTTTACAATGCTGTTTTTGAGCTTTACAGAGTCGGATCCAACATCATCAGGGGTGTTTTTGTACACGTTTTACCAAGCTGGGATAGTGGGAGGTGCATTTTATGCGATGAACCGCCTGTCTAAAAATCACAACATGATAGAGGACTTTGCAAACGGGCTCTAACAGTTCTCGATATAAATTCCAGATATCTCAGTGTTTAGGCGGTCACAGTACTTTTGACATCCGTCTGCACTAAAGGCATCTGTCTTGCACTCGTTAAAATGAGCCGTGTTTGCCCGCTGTATATTATCAGAGTACAGCACATCCCCGCCTATTGCAAACCCAATCATGCCCACTGCCACCAAGCTTGCAGATACTAGAATCATTGCATATCCTACCTTTGCATGGTTGTGGGGCTCTTTCATTTATGTCAGTCTCTTTTGTGCTTGAATTTAATCCTTTCATGGTTGTTAATTTAGTATGCATACCTGTTGATGTATGGCGCGCAGCCTGATTCAAATATGACTTGGGCAATCTTGCCCTTGCTGATCGCAAAAGCCTCCCTGTGTCTGAAATAAACTATAATGTTAGATGGTGCAGCAGGCCTCTTGCAGGATTGTAATGGTGAGACCTGGAGAGCAGAACCTGTCTAGGGGCTGCCTTGGAAAAAGAGAAAAAGGGGCTTGTTTTATGAAATAATCGTTGGGAATACAGATACTCCAGTATGAATTTCTGGGACCCGTCCCGCTTGCAGAGTGGGGGCCGCCCATGGAAAAGCTGGTATACCTAGTAATGTCGCGCAGCAATGACAGCTTTGGCATGCTGTATGCAGGAGAGTGTGAAAAGACTGACGATGAGGCATTTTTTTCTCAGCATCCGCAGTTTAAATGCTGGGTGGAAAGATCCGGCTCTGAGGACCGTCTGTATCTTGCAGTGCTTCCAATGTTTGAATCCGGAGCAGACAAGAGAGAGCACGCGCTAGAAAAGATCATCACTCATTACAACCCACCATGCAACCCAAAAAAAGCCCAAAAAACTCCACCCTACTCTGTACGAAAGGGGTATCCATGTCCGTGCTGCGGTGGATTGATGGAACCTGAAAAAAAACTAGCAAACTCTACATTGTATAGGTGCACCGGATGCAAGTCTAGTGACACTAGGGTTGATTGATTCTGT
>RHFD01000015.1 GCA_003724325.1 Nitrosopumilus sp. D6
TGGTGCCAAGCGGCAGCACTGCGTATATCACTACTGAGAATCCAAGCGCGACTATTATGGTAAATACTATGCCTACTGCCAATCCCATGAACACACGGGCAGTTCATTCCACTAAAACCTTGCGTATCAGATGTCTGCACATGCCTGGATCTCAGTCTAGGAATTCCTTATAGAGTCTGCTCTACTTTTTTGGGAAATGCATTTTTGAGATCATGATTTTTGGCCATGTCTTGTCCTTGTGACAGAAATCAAACCTGAATCCAAAATTGACAGCCCCAAGTGATCATGTGTCATTTGAGAAAAAGTCTTTTTTGAATGTCCTTACACTTGTCATCTTTTTTCAAAGCTCTTTAGGATTCATGCTCTATAATTAGTGACTGCATCAGATTTTATATTTTGTTCCGGGTTTTATGGCATTACTCATATTGTCTTTTAATTCTTACAGTCCGTGATCGACTAATTCATCTCATATGATGTATTGAGCAGACATTCACGCAAGCGAGTCCAATATGCGGGCAAGCCCTAGATCATTTTGCGTAATGCCGCCTGCATCATGCGTGGTAAGCTCTACTGTAATCTTGTTGTACACGTTGAACCATTCGGGATGGTGGTTCATCTTTTCAATCTCCATTGCAGCCCTAGTCATGAATCCAAATGCCTGGTTAAAGTCTGCAAACTCGTAGATTTTTTTAATCTTGTTCCCAGAGATATTCCAGCCATCAAGGCCTTGCAGTCCCTTTTCTATCTCTTCTTTTGAGAGTTGTTGCATATATCATGTAAGGGCAATCCATAGTTAAATGGTTTGATTAATTACCGCCCGAGTGTACAATGTCTCATGCTAGAGGCGGCAAGAGAGGCAGTCAGACACACGATAAAAGCAAAGCAGGTGGGAGTCGCATTTTCAGGAGGAGTAGACAGCACGTTACTTGCCAAGATGTGCCATGACATGGAATACGACGTGACGCTGCTGACTATTGGATTTGCAAAATCTCATGACATTGAATCTGCAGCTCTGATAAATGAGCATCTCCGATACACCCACCACATACACGAGATTGACCCCGGTTCATTTTCTAATATAGCAGACAGGATAAAGAAAAGCATTCCCTCCAAGAATCTCTCCTGGATTGAAAACGGAATTGCGTTTTATTATATAGCACAGCTTGCAAGGAGTAAGGGTATAGGAATGGTGGCTGCTGCAAACGGCATCGACGAGCTGTTCTGCGGGTATGACGCGTATAGGAGAGAGTACCACATGGGAGAGCTATACCTGCTAGAGATGATGGACAAAAAGGTGCAAAACGAGCTTGACATGATGGATGCGATAAGGAAAATCTCCCTAGAATTGCAGGTGGATTTGGTCCAGCCCTTCTTGTCTGCGGATTTCATACGACATGCCAGGGGCATACCAGTACGTGAAAAGATAACTGGTCCGGAGGATCTCTACCGCAAGCATCCCATACGAAGACTTGCAAAAGAGATGGGCGTTCCAGAGATATCATATGCGAGAAGAAAAAAGGCGCTCCAGTACGGCTCTCAAATACATCAAATGCTCAAGACCCTGCCATAGCCCGGACGCTTTTACACACGTTGCGGATTATTGCAGGCGATGCCCCAAGGTGTCTCTCTGGTTTGAATATCAAATCAATCTCTTTTTTATCTAGTATTGAGAATGCCGCATCTGCCTTTACTGCCTCTATGTATGGCATCTTGCTTTTGGCAGCCTCAAAGGCGACCCGCTGCACGTCCCTGTATGCCGAAAACCTGGGAACTCCCCTCTTTATCATGGCCTCTAGGACAAACTCTGCAAATATCTGCCCGCCTGTAACATGCAGGTTTTGCGTTATCCTCTTCTGGTTTATTGCAAGGTTTGAGAGTATCTTTTCCATTGTGTGCAGCATGTCGTCTGCTAGTATGGATGACATGGGTATTACAAAGCGCTCGTTTGCAGAGTTTGACAGGTCGCGCTCGTGCCATAGTGGAATGTTCTCAAATGATACCATCACATGGCTTCGAAGAATTCTTGAGAGAGACGAGACCCGCTCGCTCTTTATGGGATTGCGCTTTACAGGTACTGCGCTGCTTCCCATCTGACCCTTTTTGAACTGCTCTGCCACCTCGCCTATTTCAGTTCTCTGCAGGTTTCTTATCTCGACTGCAATCTTTTCAAGAGTCGCGCCAATCAGTGCAAGCTCAAATGTGTACTCTGCGTATCTCTCCCGGGGAACCACCTGCGTGCTTACCTCTGCGGGGTATAGCTTTAGGATTTTTGCGACGCGGGACTGTACCTGGAGCGACTTTGCGCCCATTAGTGAGCCGGTTCCCACCACCCCGAGTGTCTTGCAGATTAGCACTCTTTTTTTGAGCTCGTCTATTCTCTGCACGTGCATTGCCATCTCTGAGGCCGGGTTTGCAAACTTTAATCCAAATGATATAATGCTTGCATGCTGTCCGTGGGTCCTGCCTACTGCAGGTAGTGATGAATACTTTGATGCCATCCTTGCAAGTATCATGGCAGTTTTTGCCACTCTTGGCCTTATTATTAATAGCGCGTCGCGCATTTGAAGCGAGTTGCTTGTATCTACTAGGTCGTTGCTTGTCAGTCCGTAGTGAATCCATGGCCTTGCATCCTTGGGGCACTTTTCTGCGAGCGCCTCGACTAGTGCCGCCGTGTCGTGGTCGCTTTTTGCCTCTAGCTGCTTGATTCTCCTTGCAGTTATCCTGCCGGACTTTGATGCATCTAGTATCTGTTTTCCAATCTTTTTTGGGATTATTCCCAGCTGGCTTTGTGATGCGGCAGCGGCCCCCTCTATCTGCAGCTGATAGTCTATCTTGCTTTGTTCCTCAAATATACGAGTCATCTCTTTTGTGCCGTATCTGCCGCCGTCTATGGGTAGTATTGCCAACAGTATTGCTTGCAGCCGTGATCAAATAAACTTAATCGTCAGTCGTGCCGATATAACCCGGGGCTGAATCATGTCCCCCACCTAGCGCCGCTGCTTTCTAATTGTGGCAAGTTTTTTCTGAGACCTTGGCGTCTTTGTCTTTACCATTGATTTTGAGACCTTGCCCTCCCTTTTTACCGGCTTGCCACTACGTCTGGCAGCCTTTGCAGTACGGGAGCGTATTTTCTGGTTTTTGTTGTTTCTTTCAATCTCCTCTTTTGAGATCTTTCTCTGCATCACATAGTGTGCGCACAAATACTAGATAAACTAGCTCCTCTGGCCATGCTAGTCTGTCCTATAGCACGCATCTTGTGTCAGTGGGATTGGATATGCCCGGGATTTGGTTTAAATTGGATCGACAAAAAACCACACCGATACTTGTGACAGTTACCCCCAGAAAAATAGCGCAAAACCAGTACCAGATAGATGCCGACTCGAATCTAGGCATGAAGGTGCCTGTGCGCATATACGCCGACGAGCAGCTGCTCCAAAAGATGCTTACTGACCGCACCATAATGCAGGCGCGCAACGTTGCATCAATCCCGGGAACAGTGGGGTATAGCGTGGTGCTTCCAGACGGACACGAGGGGTACGGATTCCCGGTAGGGGGGGTAGCTGCAATGGATGCAAAAGAGGGCATGATAAGTCCGGGAGGAGTAGGCTATGACATTAACTGTGGAGTGCGGCTGATCCGCTCAAACCTCAAGGATGCAGATGTCAGGCCAGTGCTAAAGGATTTGGTAAATGATTTGTTTAGTGCTATTCCATCCGGCGTGGGATCAAAGGGGGCGGTGCGCCTAGGCAATGCAGATCTTGACGAGGTATTGGTAAACGGAGTCAAGTGGGCAATCGAGCACGGGTATGGCCTGACTGCGGATTCAGAGGTGTGCGAGGAGAACGGCCACATTGCGGGCGCAGATCCAAACAAGATATCTGAAAAGGCGCGCAGGCGCGGGGCGCCACAGCTTGGAAGTCTGGGGTCTGGCAACCACTTTTTAGAGATACAAAAAGTATCAGAAATCCACGATGAAGAGGCCGCAAAAAGGATGGGCCTTGAGCTTGGCACGATAACTATATTGATTCACTGCGGTTCGCGCGGATTTGGCCACCAGGTGTGCAGTGATTATCTGCGCGTATCAGAGCAGGCCATGCCAAAGTATGGCATAGATCTGCCAGACCGCGAGCTTGCATGTGTGCCAAACACTTCTGAAGAGGGCGAGTCATACAGAAAGGCCATGTTCTCTGCGCTCAACTTTGCGTGGAGCAACCGCCAAATGATAACCCACTGGACGCGCAAGTCCTTTGAGCGCGTGCTATCGCAGACAGAGTCTGATTTGGGAATGGATCTCGTATATGATGTGGCCCACAACATTGCAAAGGTAGAACAGCACACAGTTGACGGGGAAAAGCGCGACTTGGTGGTGCACAGAAAGGGAGCCACGCGCGCCTTTCCTGCAGAGCGCGACGAGATACCCTCAAAATACCGCGATCTGGGCCAGCCGGTGCTAGTTCCCGGCTCGATGGGAACGTCAAGCTGGATACTGCTTGGCCAGCCAAACTCGATGGATTTGAGCTTTGGCTCTACTGCGCACGGGGCAGGGCGCATGATGTCGCGCTCAAAGGCGCGGCGCACCTATACTGAAGACGGCGTCAAAAAGTCACTCCAAGATAAAGGGATTCTAATAAAGGCGCTCACGCGCGACGGGGTGGTAGAGGAGACCCCCGAGGCCTACAAGGACGTGGATGCCGTGGTGAATGTGTCCCATAATCTGGGAATAGCTACAAAGGTGGCAAAGCTCATACCTGTGGGTGTGATAAAGGGTTGAGCGACGACGAGCTAGAGCGCCTAAATGCCAAAAGACTAGCAGAGATGCAGAAAAACCTCTCGCAAAAATCCGAGCCAGAGACGGCAGACCCGCGAAGCACGGTTCTCTCAAAGCTCGGATTCAGGGGCGAGGAGGTGCTGTGTAATGCAGAGGCGCAGTTTCCAGACCCGACTCGCATGATTGTCTCAAAGCTTGCAGAAATGATAGCATCTGGCGAGCTGCCAGATGTGATAGACGGCGGCAAACTGCTTGCGCTGTTTCGTACAGTCGGTCTGAATGTGCGCATGAATACAAAGATAAACATCGAGCAAGACGGCAAGCTCGTATCACTGGGAGAAAAGCTAAAGTCCGGTGAGAAAAAATAATCACACTCGAGGTCAGCTCGACAAGCTATGCTGACTCGTTACTGTGCATAAAGACATCGCTTTCGCACATGGAGAGCCTGCTTGGATGCTACAACGGATATGCTCTAGGTGAACCGTCTGCAAGGATTGGCTGGACGTTTTTCAAGCTTGCATTCAAGTCCGAGTTTGAGGATGCCATATCATCAAAGTTTTCAGAGATGATTGAAAAATACAATCGGGCAGGCAAGGAGGAAAAGTTTGCAAGATTCATGTCTGACTATTTTAACTCTAGGGGTTGCAAGGTAAAGATAAAGACAGTCTAGACTCTTCTGCCCCTCTTGCCGCCTTTTTTCCTAGTTGTATCGTGCGGTATGGGTGTGACATCATCAATCCTTCCGATTGTAAATCCGCCCCTTGCAAGCGCCCTGATTGCTGCCTGCGCGCCCGGACCCGGTACCCTCGAGCCGACTCCGCCGACTGCCCTGACCCTAATGTGAAACTTTGTAAATCCTTTTGATCTTGCAGACTCTACTACTGCGTTTGCAGCCTTCATTGCAGCAAACGGTGATGACTCGTACCTGTCTGCGTTTACGTGTATTCCGCCAGAGCTTATTGCCACAGTCTCCCCACCGGTAAGGTCTGTCATGTGGATTATGGTATTATTGTAGCTGCTGTAAATGTGCACAATGCCCACCTTTTCATCTACTTTTTTTACCTCGGCTTCTACAGGTTCTGAAATTTCAGAGCTTGCCTCTGTTGTCTCTTCCAAAGTCTCTGGCACGGTCTCTGCCTTTTCTGGTACTGTCTCTTCTACCTTTACTGGCACTGTCTCTGGTACTACCTCTGATACTGTCTCTTTTGCCTTTTCTGGTACTGTCTCTTGCTCTGACAACAATTTCAAGAGTCCACAGGGGTTTAAAAAACCATTATCTTACATGTACGTAAGAGGTCAGGCACAAAGTCAACATTCGATGATCACCCGGATCTAAAAATGATGAGCTCCAAGACATCCTGTTGATTAACCCGGAAGTAAAGATCCTGCGTGATGAGGTGGCCAAGATCATATCTGAGAATAAGAAACAGCAGACCGTCATATCAGAGATGCAATATGTAATAGACCATCTGAGCACGACTAATGCAGAAAAGGATCTGAGGGATCATCGTTTTTAGATCGGACTGATCATCAAATGTTGACTTTGTGTCTGACCTGAATTCTTACGAATTCTATATCATTGGTCATTTGTTCAATTAGATATCTTATGACGCATACAATCTCACGATGAAATATCCTAGATACAAATAAAACATCCCCAAAAACACATTTCATAAGAAACTATCATCTATTGATACATTATATTTATTCTATCTCGATTTTAATTGTGATGCAATTGTAACCTCTGAGAAAGACCTTTGTGTTGTATCTGAAATAAACTGTATCTCTCCCAGAGAGACAAATTAATGGCAAAACAATCAGTGTTGAAAAGTTAATGACAGGTGGACATGAAGAAAAACACGGTTCTCCAAATTTGACTTGATAAAAAACCATTATTAATTTCTTATATCATGTGGGAGATGTGCATACTTTGGAAGTTCTGCACCTACAACAAGACGTCAGATCTTGGAGGTGGGGGGAATTTTATTTTCTCACCAGGTTTTGTACATCTCTTGTCATATTCATCTATGTATTCGAGTACCATCTTTTTGCCTTCCTCTGGGAGTTTCTCAAACGGAAACCCGTACTTGCATTCGGCAAACAGACTGCCTGAGGTAAAATACTCGTTATCACAGTTGGGGGCAAACGTGTTCTTAATCTGTTTTGATGTGTTCGCTGCGGCCGTTTGGTTTGATTGCGAGGATGAATCTTTGTCCATATTTTTTTCCTGTCTCTATTGCGTCTTCCTTGTTTATAAATTGCAGAGTAGCAACTGCACGCAACTGCATCTAAATACGATTCTCCTTCGGGATCCCTCCAATAACCGATCAGGAGTTGGTTTGAGGATTTGGAAATCATCTCACATCCCCTCCTCATGACATCATCTACCTCGGTGCTAGCATGGTGTGTGATGACCACCTAGTATACGGACAGATGTGCATACTTTGGAAGTTCTGCACCTACAACAAGACGTCAGATCTTGGAGGTGGGGGGAATTTTATTTTCTCACCAGGCTTTGTACATCTCTTGTCATATTCATCTATGTATTCTAGCAGCATCTTTTTTCCTTCCTCTGGGAGTTTCTCAAACGGAAACCCGTACTTGCATAGGGAAAACAATGTGGCAGGTACAAAGTACTCGTTTCTACAGTTGGGGGAAAACGTGTTCTTAATCTGTTTTGATGTGTTCGCTGTTGCCGTCTGACCAGATTGCGAGGATGAATTCTTGTCCATATCTTTTTCCTGTCTCTATTGCCTCTTCCGTACGTATTAACATTCACGCCTGAATCGATATCATTCATCTGAAAAATACATGATTTTCACGCCTGAACAACTTGTTGTGCACGTTTGATGTTAATACATACCATGGCAGAAACAGTACCCACCCAACAACAGTATGCGAAAAGTCTTTGAATAAAACAGACTAACAACCTGGGCTTTTGTGATAAATTTTGGAAAAACATCAGACACTGATCGGTTCCCATCAAAAACTGTCTCATATCAAACAAATCACTGCGCACATTTAAAGTGCTGCCATCCGTCATCTGCCAGAGGCACCATACCATTGTCTCTCTTCAGATATACGCCTGACCCCGCAGCAACCATTCCTATCTGAATTATCGGAACTTTGAGCTTTTTTGCCCACGACATAATGGCGCGCCTGTGGTGTAGGGGTGAAGTAAATACAATCTCATACTCTTCTCCCCCGTAAAACACAAATCTATCAGAGTCAACGTGACGTGACTCTGAATATCTAATGACATCTCTTCTGACTGGTATCTTGCTAATCAGCATTCTCTTTTTTGACTGTCTTGCAATCTCGTGTAGTGTGGCTGCAAGCCCGTCACTAGAGTCCATTGATGCGCTGATAAATCTCCTGCTTTTGACTCCAAACTCGAGCCTTGCCTCTGGTGATAGCACATATCTTGCAAATTTTCTGCCACCGCGCATCAGCGCATCTAGTCCCGCAGCGGCATACCCAAACGGACCTGTCACAAACACTGCATCCCCGCTTTTTGCGCCATTCCTTGGAATTACAGAGTCGGCCCTTCCAAACAGGCATACAGTAATTGACGCGGCGCCCTCGTTTGTATCGCCTCCAAGCATTCTAATCTTATATCTAGAGCATGCCTGCCCCACACCTAGTGCCATCTGTCTTGCATAGCTTGATGTAGTACCCCTTGGCAAGCTCACAGATATAATTCCATGTGATGGCCTGATGCCCTTTGCTGCAAAGTCACTTGCGCACGCAGTGACACTCTTTGCAGCAGCGTTTCTAGGACTCATACCGGGCGGCACATCTGTATCAAAGACTAGCGTGTCAGTACTTGCAACCATTCCAATGTTACCAATCTCAAATGTCTCTACATCCTCGCGCGATTTTATGCGCAGTTTTTTCTGAAATATTCTGACTATCTCTTGCTCGTCAGGTACATGCATCCCTTACCATCTCCTCTGCGCGCCGCAACACTTGCGCGCATTTTTTCTCGTCGTCTGACTCTGCTGAGATCCTGATAATATCCTCCGTGTTTGACTTTCTTGCCAGCACCCAGCCATTACCGTCTACTCCCTTTACGCCATCAATTGTAACTATTTCCGGATACTCTGATGCAAACGACGACTCGATCTTTTCCATTATACCATCATGTCTGGCAGAGTCTGCTGTAATCTTTGTCCTCTTTTGGACGTATCTGCCCATACACTGCAGCATCTCTTTAAACTCTTGCGTGCCTGACATTGATGCAATCATGCCACCTGCAAACATTCCGTCCCGGCAATAGTTAAACTCTGGCATGATAAATCCACCACTACTCCCCTCGCCTCCCGCCTGCGCGCCGCGCTCTATTATCATGCCTGCCACGTTTGCCTCGCCTACCTTTGACCTCCAGACTTTACCTCCATTATCTAGCACGTATCTCTCTACTGCGCTGCTCGTATCAATGCTAAACACAAATCTCTTACACCCTGCGCGCATTGCGCCTGCCACGCCCAACCCAAGCGTCACATCCGGCGACTGTTTTTTACCATTAATTACAAGTACCAGCCGGTCCCCGTCAAGGTCAAAGGCAAGCCCAATCTCACATCCTGACTGTTCCAACTCTGCAAGGCTCTCCTGCGTGGGATCCGGCCCCCTCTCTGAATGTATGACTTTGACTGTACATCCCATCTTTTGGAGTATTTTAGGCGCAAAGCCTGCTGCAGCCCCGCCTCCGGCATCCACTGCTATGCGCGGCGCGCCATCAACCATACCTATCATCTCTGCGGCATCATCTACATACGTGGTCTCTATCTGCCTTTGTCCTGCAGCCCTGCCATACATTGGAGCATGTCCGAGTATCTCTTGCAGCTCTGACTCGTTTATTCCCCTGCCGCCGACTATAAACTTTAATCCGTTCCATTCCAACGGGTTGTGCGAAGAAGTCACCACTATTCCGGCGCCATATCTTCTTGCCTCCCGGAACACTGCCGGAGTCGGGGCTATGCCAAGATCAAGCACGTCTACTCCGCCTGCCATGAGCGCAGCAGCAGCGGCATCTTTTAGAGCCGGACCGCTTGGTCTTGTATCCATGGATATGACGCACTCTCTTCCTGCAATGCGCGCAAAGCTACCGCAAAACTCCATGACTTTACCTGCATCAAGATCCATTCCTGCCACTCCCCTTATTCCGGATATTGTCTTTTTCAATATTTTAACTCAGAAAGGCTTTTTATTAACTCTGATGGGCAGGTCAGTCGTGCCTTGGTAGCTCAGCCTGGTAGAGCGAACGCCTCGTAAGCGTTAGGTCGCGGGTTCAGATCCCGTCCGAGGCTCTCTTGATTATAATGTTAAAATTCACATCTGCCAAAGAAATTTATTGATCAACTGACTCAATGTCTGCCTCTAACTCCTCGCCGAGCCCGACCCACCACTTGATCTGTTCTGTCATCTTTAAAACCCATCTGAAATTCTCCTTTATAGATCTGCCGATTCACTCAGAGCTGACCGGCGGTTTGCGTTTTTTCCGGAATATGATTATTCCAAGCGTCCCGGCAGCACATATCCAAAAGACAGCCGAGAGCCCCGGCTCTACTGCCGGCCGGAGAAGCCCCGTAAATGCGGCAATCATCACTGCAATGAGCCCGAGTCCTGCCACCTCTAGTATCTTTGACACGCTATACTACAATATTAAAAAGATATATGGTTTTGTACCGTGTATGGTTTGTGGACAAGTATCTTACTGTAATACTGGCATTTATGGTGGTGGGAATACCCATCGCGTTTGTCTCCCCGTCTGATGGCAATCTCCGGGAGCCTCCTCTATACCTGCTGTTTTATGCCTCAATTGGGGGCATTATCGTCATAGTGCTGTATAGCTCTTACACGGAGAGACAAGAGCGCCGCAGGGAAAATGCGCGCAGAAAGAGGCCTAAAAAGTAACTACATCTCCAATCCAAACGACTCTGCAATACTTGAAAACCTTGCGTACGATTCCAGATACTGCTTGCCCTTTGTAGTGATTACAAACGTATTCCTGCCGTCAAACTCAATCCTGTTTATCAGGCCTGCACCGGTGAGATTTTCAAGAAACTTTGAGAGTCTCGTGTGGGACAGGTTTGCCTTTGTCAAAAGCGAGGTGGTCTTGATTCCCTCCATCCCGGACTCTTGTGTGGCAGTCAGTACATCTGCAACTATTTGTATGCTGGTTCTATATCCCATTGATATGGAACACATACTGCTCTGATATAATCTTATCATGGCATATTCGATCAGGATATGAGATCTGCGATCACAGATACTGCTTTTATATGCAGTTTATGGACTCGCCGGTGAGCTGTGGGGATACAAATAACTGCGGGCTATGCGGCGCAATCCTCATGCCTGACACATCTGGAACCCAGAAATCATCCATACCGTGGTTTGATGACTTTGAGGGCGTGGCGTATCGCTACTACGATCTGCGAATGAACATCATCCCGCTAATCTCTGAGATTAAAGAGGCATCACGCATCTGGTATGACACGATACACTGGTGGGCAGATCCGTACATCAGGGTCAGGTTTGTAGATGCGGGGAATAGATACTGGTTTGTAATGGGCGCAGACTCGAAAAAGCCAGAAAACAACATGTCTTTTTTCAAACTGTTGCCAAAATCAGAAAACTATGAGCGCTTTAAAAAGGGACACGGCGGGGAGGCGTACCTCCGTCTGGGAGTATACATCAAAGAGTCCCTTGATGGGGCAAAAAAGAGCGCCGCCTGCAACTGCGGGCACCGTGCAGAGGATCACGACGAGGGAGACGGCGATGCGTGCCTGTACTATGAGTGCGACTGCAAAGAGTTCTCCAGCTTTCAGGTGAATCTCTTCAAGCGCAAAAAGACGATAACTGACATTGCATTCCTTGATGAGAGAGATGTAAAGGGGGATCCGCTTGCGTGGAACTGTTTGTATACCAACAAGTACTCCCAGGACTAGTCTAGGTGCTTGTTGACCCGGATGTGATCCCCCGGATAGTGCTCGTTAACTTTGTTGGAATAGCACTTGCCGCAGAGAGGGCCGTCTATGCCCCATTTTTCCATGGGGTTGTAGCGGAGTTTTATCTCTTGGCCGCACAGGGAGCATTTTTCCTTCAAGGTATATCAGAATCCCACCACTCGATATAAAAAACATTCTGCCCTGATAGTGTGGGGTGCTCCTGAAATGCGGCCAGAAAAACATGTTAAATATTACCTGTTTGCATGGATAACTAGGTAGGTCCGGCCAGTGTAAATCTCCTGCAAGTTTTTTACACGGTTGGGCCTACTAGATCAGACTTTCTGCAAGCCTCCTGAGGGCCTGGATCTCGTCTTCTTCCTGCCTGACCTTTTTGTCTATCACCCGGAGCATGACATCACTCCAGACGTGCTGGGAGAAAAAGTTGTGCTTTGTGTTTGCAATCTCTATCTCGTCATCAACTACGGTATCCTCTAGGAACTTTGTCACTATTACGTCTGCCAGCCTTAGGATGCGGGAGTTTAGCTTGAAACTGCGAAATATGGGCTCTAGCTTTCTAATGTCCCCCTTGAAATCGCCCCTTGTTACTAGTATGTTCTTGTGCAGTATCCTAAAGTATACTGCTACAAAAAAGAGCGTGGCATATCTTTTTGTCTTGTGGCCCCCCTGCTTGCCGTATTTTAGCGACTTTTTTGCAAACTCTTTTACCAGATACGGATACAGCAGCAGGCGGTAGTCGTCGCGCAAATTTTCATTAAAGACATCGTCGTATTTGCGGCCCCTTGGGAGGAACTGGGAAGGCGAGCTGTACGCCTCTGTGGGTCTCTGCTCTATTCCTGCTACGAGGGCCTGTATTGCGTCTTTTGCCACTATGACCTTGCTGTGCGAGTCTGGCAGATAGCAGTTGTATGTAGTGTCCCCCTCGTACTGGCACTGCCTTGACTTTGGCTTTGTATCAAAGGAGCCTGCCTGTATCTCGTAGAAATATCCACTGTTTCTCAGCTGGGACTGTATGGACTTGTGAAAGTCCATGAGGGATACGAGATCCTTGCCGCGGACAGAGTTTTGCGAGTTCCTATATTTTGTAATGTTGTTTTGCTCTTGCTCGTCGTCTGCCCTTATGATGGTAATGGTCATGGCGCCATCAAGGTTTTTTGTCCTCTTTGCCTGGTCTAGTATCGAGTTTGATGTCTGGGCGCCGTTGACTATCTGCGGGGCGCACAGCTCTATAAGGTTCTCCCCAATCTCTGCAAAGTCGCTTACAACAATGGTAATGCCGTTATTATAATAAAAGAACTTGCCGGGATTCCCCTGCAGCGTGTCGCGCAGACCCTTGTTTACAGTCGTCTTAAACTGCATCCACTGTCTGATATTTGACTCAAATACATAGTCGCGGTTCTTGTCTACAAACTCTGTCAGCTCGCGGAGTCTTATTATTCCTAGTATTGTATTGCCATATGTGAGCATTCTTTCAAGCTTTATGGGGGATTTTTTTCCTTCTGCAGGTTTCTTGATGCGGTCCCAGAGCCGCTGAATCGTCTTTTCGCCGTCTATTACCTCTACTGTCTCGTCGTAATAGCCGACCTTTTGATCCGTGACATAGCAGCACTTTACCCTGAGGTTCTTCTCCCGTATGGTAGTTATCAATTGTGCAAGCTCTGGCCTCAGCTTTGTGACGTCCCTTGCAAGCAGTCTTTTTGCATCCTCTTTGAACTTTGCAATGGCCTCCATCGAATGTGAGGTGCCGTACTTTGACTGGAACAGCCTGATCGTATTATCAGAAAAGTCTACTGGCAGGTATGCATCAATTCCAAGGTCGTTTGCCCCGTCAATTATGGCATCTGCCGCATCGTCTTCTGTGGCCTCAAAGACCCGCGTGAGCACCCAGTGCAAGAATCTGTTGCCCTTTTCGACCTCGCTCCCAGAGTCCTCGGCATAGTCTCTAATGCTGTTTAGAATGTTCTCTGCAAACCCCTCAAGCGGGGGTGATCTCTTTTGCACCAAAAGTGTGTGAGATCCGGGTATGTACCCAAGCAGTCCGTCTCTATTTTGCTCCATTATTCATGCTGAAATCTCATACGTTTAGAGATGGTGGTTATTATATAATAACCTCCACAGACGTGGCGGGGATGTACCTGTGGATTGTGATTGGAATACTAGTCATAGTTGTTGGAATTGGCGCGTATCTGTATGCGCCGCCAAGTGATGTGATCCCAGAGGGAGACGTGATAATGTCCATCAAGTCATCACGCCCCGGATGCGAAGAGTCAGACAAATGCTACGTGCCGTCTGAGATCACAGTGTTGCAGGGCGGGCAGGTCACGTGGGTAAATGAGGATTCAGCGTTTCACAGCGTCACGTCTGGAACATATGGAAATGATACTGGCATCTTTGATAGCGGATACATGGATCCGTACGAGTCATATGTAATAACCTTTGATGATGCCGGCACGTTTGAGTATTTTTGTACCCTGCACCCGTGGATGGCAGGGCAGGTAATAGTAAGTGATGTGCAGTGATAGTTTTTGACAGGTTTGCACTATTACCTGGCTCAAAAACTCGGGGCGACTAGATTGCATTCTCCAAGCCTTGCACAGGCGCTCTAGTGTGAACCAGACAAAAAGCAGCTAGCAAAGCACGAGAGAAAAACCACTAGCTAATAAGAGAGGGCAGACGACTTTTAGACACTAGAGCTTTACGCGTATGATATTTGATCCCCTACTGGCAAAGACCAAACACGTAATGTCTGTGATGGGTGCCAAAAAACCAGAATACCTGCAGGCCCAAATCAGGCGCGCAATTGCCGGCGTGCTGGAATTCAGTAAAAACAGACATTATAATTTTCGCGCCGGAACTAGAAAAGGTACGAGAGGGAGTCGAACCCCCTTGTATAGGCTTTGCAGGCCCACGCATGACCGTTCTGCCACCGTACCGTCTTGAAACATCAAGATGAATGTGACAAGGCCGGCACATGACGGGACTGGTTCTAGGCTGGATCTGTTTTTGTAGAAGGCCAAAGTGTCTGGGAATGCCCCCGTCAGATACTACAATATGCCCTGTGAGATACTAGGTGCCTTGGAATGGGGTGGCAGTCTTCTAGGTATGGCAGGGAATGTTGACTGCTGGATATTTACAAAAATATGCTTTCATAGTGCAGGGCTGCGTGAGCATCTATACTTGCAACCCGGTATATACACGCCGTGGCACATCTTTTAGTGGTGAGATGGGTGGCAAGAATGGGCAGTATGGAAGGCAAGGGCAGGATCTGCCAGACGGCTGCAAATGAGCCGGGACGGATCAAAGATACGTCTACATGACTGTAGAGATGAATCCCTGTCTGCTAGTACGGATCATTTGACAGTCCTAGGGGATAAGATGGCATTCTAGGAGATATGCGAAAAGATGCAACTAGGGTACAAGGCTTTCCCTGGGTTCAAACGTCATAGGTGTAGAATTTTTGCCTGACTGTATGCCTGCATGTTATGACTAGTGGGAATTACGGGTCGCAGGCGTGAAATGGAGGTCGTCAT
>RHFD01000061.1 GCA_003724325.1 Nitrosopumilus sp. D6
TCGCCTAGTATGTCAGAGTATCTAGATTCATTGTGTGCCACAAATTTTACATATTCCCCATAACTCATCTCGAGATCACACGAGCCGCACTTTACCAGCGAAAAATCAGGCGACAGCTCGGCATCTGACTTGCACTTGGGGCACCTTATCTTCATGAGATAGTCTGCGTGTGATTACTATTATTACTTGTGCATATCTGGCACACGGCAGGCTAGGAATTCAAAAAAAGATAAAAGGCGTATGATAATGCCACTCCTCATGGGAACATGCACAAAATGCAAGCAGGCAATACCTGATGGTGAAACACTAGACCCCGTGGCCTCGAAATACCCTGCCTGCAACAAGTGCTGGGCAGAATGGAAGGAATACCAGGTAATGGTGATGAACGAGATGCGCCTTGACATGTCCATGCCGGATCACCGCAAACTGCTCAAAAAACACGAAAAAATATTCATGGGAGTACTGTCACCTGACGGCGAAATAATAGACTATGCCAATGAGGATAATAGAAAGCCCGACGAGCCTAAAACCTAGAGACCCATGCGAATCCTGGCGCCGTCTGGAATTAACAACATTATTCTTCTTTGCTGCTCTGAGTCGAGCGCCATGATTGCTCTGGCAACTGACTCTGAGATGATTTTTTGCTGTTCTGCATCAATCTCTAAAAATATTCCAAATATTCCATCAAGGTTGTACCGTATCAGCTTTTCTGGATCCCTTGCAGCCTGTACAATATATGCAGAAAACAGCCCGTCGCGCTGCCCTTGTGGCAGCGTTGCAATCACCTGCAGCCATGTCTTGAACAGCTTTGCAAAGTTTGGAAACGGGATGGTAGGACCGGCATCTAGTGCGTTTAACACTACCTCTAGCTTTTCAGGCTCTGAGATTGAGAAAAACTCGACCATTCTTTTTTTGAGTATGGGGGTGCGCAAAAAATCCGGCAGGCTTGCCAGACTGATTATTATATTGCCTGCAAAGTTCTCCATACCCCTCTGAAAAGACACGCCGGATAAAAACCATGTATGATTGCTCAACAGGGGGCGTCCTGAGATCGCCACATTTTTCAGAACTCGTCTACGCGGGCACTTTAAATAAACGGCACTAGTCCCCAACACCATGACTGTCACCGTGCTAGTCGGCGGGTTCTTTGGAGACGAGGGCAAGGGCAAGATAGTCTCATATCTGGCGCAAAAAGACAAGCCGGTAATAATAGTGCGCGGCGGAGCCGGACCCAACGCCGGCCACACAATCCGCGATGAAAATAAAACCTACAAGGTGCGCATGCTTCCGTGCGGCTTTCTAAACCCTGATGCCAGAGTGATGATCGGCCCGGGGGTGGTAGTAAACCCGGCAGTCCTATTACAAGAGATAAAAGAGTTTGGAGCAGAGGGGCGCGCCCTAGTAGATGAGAGATGCGGCATCATTGAGGACTCGCACATATCTAGGGACTCTGAGCTCAAAAGCAAGATAGGCAGCACTGGCTCTGGTACTGGTCCTGCAAACGCAGACAGGGCCATGCGCACATTAAAGATGGCAAGGGACATCAAGTCACTCTCTTTACTTTTAGCAGACGTACCAGGCGAGATTAATGCTGCCATATCTGCAGGCAAAGACGTGCTAGTAGAGGGCACGCAGGGGACGTTTTTGTCCCTGTGGCACGGCACATACCCCTTTGTAACCTCAAAGGACGTGACTGCCTCTGGCATTTGCGCAGACGTGGGACTGGGACCCACAAAGGTAGACGAGGTGATGATAGTCTTCAAGGCATATGTTACACGCGTGGGAGAAGGCAAGCTAGGCGGCGAGCTCTCTGCAAAAGAGGCAGAGGGGCGCGGCTGGTCTGAAGTAGGAACCGTGACTGGCAGGCCCAGACGTGCAGCAGAATTTGATTTTGAGCTTGCAAGGCGCGCAGTCATGCTCAATGGAGCTACGCAGATATCCATTACAAAGCTTGACGTGTTATTTCCAGAGTGCGCAAAAAAGACCAAATATACAGAGCTGTCTACGCAGGCACGCAGATTCATAAAAGATATTGAAGACAGGCTCGCCACGCCTGTGACTATAATTGGTACGGGGCCTGCCATACGCGACATAATCGACCGCAGAAGCTAGGCTCGAAATTTTTGGATAGGTTTAATTTCCTATTCTATATCATGGTACCCGTGTCAAAACCAGATGCTCCCAAGGACACGCTACCGCGCTACATACAGCTAGGCTCCACGCTCGAGTTCTCCAGACTCGTATGCGCGCTAGAGCGCCCGCCACGCGTGTCATTTCTGCACGATCACGAAGGCCAAAAGATCCTTTCTGTCCAGATGGACATACTAAAGGAAAAGCCAATCGTCTACTATACGCCGCTAGAAAATAACGGCCACTATATCTGCTACAGCATGAGAAGCGGCAGGGAGGAATCTAACATTGTAGATTCGACTTCTGATTCTAGCAAGCTCTATTCCCCTATAATCCGCATAAAATCACTTCCAAAGACGCTCATGCCAGGTAATGGAACACTTGACAGGTACCAGCCAATAGAGCTAGAGGATGTCTCAAGCCTTGCAAAGCTGACATGGGGGATGGATGATGTTCCGTTTCCGCTGTTCTTGTTCCCACACGGTCCAAAGTGGCTGCTAGGCGCGTTTATGAACTTTAGCGAGGAGGGTGCATCGTACTTTTGCCATGTCGTACTAGACTGTGATCCGCAAAAGCCGTTTGTAAAGTTCTCCCCTTCAAACGGCTCTGATCCCCTGTTTGTAGAGAACCCTTCAGAGCACGGATATTCATACCTCAAGATTATAAAGCTAAAAGATACACACCCACTAGTTGACTATGGCCACCTTCAGAACTAGAATAGCAAAGGCCTCTGAGCGCCGGGGCGGCCTCATACTTGCAAATGACTATCCAACTATTCGCAACCTCGAGTCAAGGACAATCCGCAACATTGAGACACTGCACCCGTTTCTGTGCGGAATAAAGCTGAATTTCCATCTCTTGCTGCCGCTAGGACGCAAAGAGATAAAAAACATAACTAGTACTGCCCACAGGCGCGGCCTGCAGGTAATTGCAGATATAAAACTCAATGACATTAACAGCACAAACCTGGCTGCTACTGCATATTTGTGGGAAATGGGACTTGATGCCGTAATAGCAAACCCGATAATGGGGCCTGGCGCCCTCAAAAGCCTGGTAGTCTCGGCACACAAAAAAGACAGGGGTGTAATCACACTGTGCCACATGAGCGCCCCAGAGGCCAAGGAATCATACGAGCTAGAGACAGGCGGGATTTACCTGTATGAGATGTTTTTAAAATGGGCGCTCGAGTCCCGGGTAGATGGAATAATTGCGGGCGCCACGTACCCGCAGATAATCAGACGCTGCTCAGAGCGTGCCAGGGGAAGACTAGACATATTCTCACCAGGCGTGGGCACGCAGGGGGGCAGCGCAAAAGAAATAATTCTTGCAGGCACAAGATACGTGATTGCAGGCAGAAGTATTCTCGAATCTTCTAGTCCTGCGCGCGAGGCCCGGCATCTGCAGTCACTTGTACGGCAGCCATCTTGAGCACTCTTTTTGCGTTATCAAATGTGGTCTTTTCTTCTGCTTTTTTGTACTCGCACCACAAATACCCCTGGTGCTCGTGTGATATTTTGATACTTTTTGTGCGCGTCTCTGCAAGAAATAGCACTACCTTTTTTATTATATTCTCCCCCATGTGTTCAAACTCGTAGCTTATCTGCTCTTCAAACCCGTCAAGAAATCTCACATCAGTAATTCCAGTCTCTTCTTCTGTCTCCCTGAGCGCAGTCTCCCTTGCAGTCTCTCCCGGCTCCATCTTACCCTTTACAAAGTCCCAGTGTCCAGACGGATAGTGCAGCAGCAAGAATTTGACGCGCCCGCCACTCCTTCTAAACAGTACCACCCCAGCAGATGTCTCTTTCATTTCCCCAGCCTTCTCTTTCTTTCCTGGAACGTCCTTATTGCGCGCATTAAATCTATCTTGCGGAACTCGGGCCAGAATATATCCATAAAGACAAGCTCGCTGTATGCGCTCTGCCACATGAGAAACCCGCTGAGCCGCTTCTCCCCTGATGTCCTGAGAATCATATCCGGCGAGGACTGCGGCAAATGCGACGTGTACAAATTTGCCTCTATCTCATTTTTGTCTATCTTTTCTACCTCGAGGCTGCCGTCCTTTATCTTTTCGCCAATCTTTTTTACCGCATCTACTAGCTCATACTGTCCCCCGTATGCTAGCGCAATGTTGAGAAAGTGAGAGTCATAGTCTTTTGTAGCCTCGTCAAGCTTTTGTAGCGCCCCGCGTATGGATTCAGGTAATAGCTCTATTCTTCCAATTCCCTTTACCCTCATCTTACATCTGTGGATTCGTGGATCGTCGTAGAGCTTTTCAAGCCTCATACGAATCAATTCATAAAGATGCTCTAGCTCCCCGTCGTTGCGCTCGAGGTTTTCTGCAGAAAGCGCATAAAGCGTCACTATCTTTATGTCAAACTCCTCACACCAGTCAAGTAAATTCTCGACTGCGTCTGCGCCGCGCCAGTGGCCGCCTGCAGGCACTGTAAGATGACTCCTAGCCCACCTCCTATTGCCGTCTAGTATCAGGGCGACATGGTTTGGAATGTCGCCGTTTTGAATCTCCCGCTCAAGCCTCTTTCCGTATATCCTGTATAGCCCAGATATCTGCCATATCGCCTGTATGATGCTGATAATTTATCACCGTTTTACGTATTTGCACTCAAGTTATCAATGTTTTCAGTCAGAGACCATCTCTTGGTCCTTGCGCCTCCGGTACTTTTTGAAGAGTATGGTAGCAGAGATAAACGTGGCTGCAAGCCCGCCTACCAGGGGCAAAACCAGTGAAAACGAGCTCTCATCGTAAATCATAATGTTTGTAAACTGGAACATTGTCGGGTATAGCGACACTAGCACTATGATGCGCAGTATGTCACTTATCTGCCTTGGAACCCCGCCTATCCAGTTGCTGAGCAGGACTCCGGCAAATATGGCCCCCATCCCTATCCAGAGTATGGGAAGCGCCCCTACCATAAACTGCCCCACTATAACCTTGTCTGTAATCTTTGATATGACGTCTGCGTCTGTCTCTAGCAGCACAGAGTCAATAGCTCCAATACCTGCAGGTATCGACGAGAGTATTATGATTATTCCAGTCACCATTGTAAAGAGTCTGATAAATCCCATCGGCGTCGGCTTTGCCCAGCTTGCCCACGCCCTGTCAACATCAAAGGCCCTGATGAGAAATGCGCCTCCCAGTATGCTGACTAGCACTGCAAATATCTCCGTAGTAAGTCCAAACACACTTGCAATCCCGCCGATTAGCAGCAGTATTCCCGGGACGCCAAGAAAAAACTTTGAGTATCTCGAGTCGTATGCCACCATCTTGAGATACTTGCCAAACACTGCATACGAGTATTCTACGCTCCTGCTTACCTTCATGACTACGCGCTGCACTGATACGACTGGAAGAATGTTCTGGATTACAGGTATGACACTCTCGTCATCCTCTCCATCAGATACTATCACTGCCCCGTTTGCAGAAAATCTTTCTAGCACAGACCTTGTCTCTGCAAGAATTTTTTCGTCTGCCTGGACTCCCCTGCTCTTGACGCCGGCTACTGTTGTAACTTCTACCTCGTATCCCTTGCTTATCAAATCCTCGTACGTCTTTATTGCTGAAAATATCGAGTTAGAGTCGGCATCCTCTGGATCCTCGAGCGCCAGCCTCTGAGCAGCCTCGATGCACGCATCCCTGCCTATTACGGGGGTGGTGATTCCGGCCTTTTCCCCCACATCATTATCCCTGTCTACGCATATTACTAGCAGTCTGTTGGCAGTAGATGCTCCTACGTCCTTTTCCACCTTTTTTGAACTCTGAGACATTTCTATTTCTCATACATGAATTCCTTTTTAATGATTTCCAACCATTCCACCATTATAGCAGGGTACGTCAGGCTCAAAGCTAGGGTCTTGATTCATCAGAGATTCTTGCATATTTTTTGGACTCTGCCTTTATCTCCTCTGCCCTCTGGGTGCTCTCTGATGTATCCCCGCTGCCTGCAATTATTCCTGATACCACCTTTGTCTCTACAATGTACGAGTTAAAACTCCTCATGGATTCCATATAGTTAATGTAACTATTAGTCCATTCTGCAGGAGGCCCTGACTTTACAAGCTTGCCTATCTCTGCAGTCATTTGAAATGATGTCCTGTCTGCCACTATGTTGTACTCTTGCGGTGAAATTTCCCCGCCAAGTAGCTTTTGGTATTCTATATGGACTGACTCTTGGAGCACCTCGTGAATGTTTCTGACCCCGTCAAGGTACCCTTCAAAGTCAGTAATGACAAATGTAGTCTTGTCGTCTTGTATCATCCCTGGCAGTACAGTCCCGTCTTGCGGAACCAGCCAGATGACAAAGCTTGCGCCCGTAATGGCGGCAAGTATGACTGCGGTAAGTGC
>RHFD01000104.1 GCA_003724325.1 Nitrosopumilus sp. D6
TTCCAGAGAAGGGCAAGAAGATGGTACGAGAATATGCCAAGGAATACGACAAGAAATGCACTAGGACTGGAGACAAGATGACTTTTCCCCCACCACCGTCAGGTTCTAACGTCATAGTATAGACGCGATTTATTTTACCACAACTATTGCAACAAAAAGATGAAACCATGCATACTAGAATTTTGAATTCTCAAACCAATCCCGGATTGACTGCCGGCGACGCTCCCCCATACACATACTTGGATGCCATCGCCAGTAGCATACAAGAATATCCCCACAGTCAGATGGCAGTAACAAATACATCAAAAACGTATCTTCCTCTGCAAGAATTGGTATTTTACCCCCTGTCATACAGTCTGCAAGTTTGCCATCTTGCCGCATGCCCCATATCGAGCCCAAAAATACCAGTGCAAGGAGGCAGAACCAAGACAGGGATTCTGAATCTGCCCATACACGGCAGTGGACATAATGATAAATAGAGAGTGATGCAGACGATACCCATGCCAAAATGCGAGGAATGCGACGCGGGAATCTCTGTTCCCGGAGACGCAGTAGAAGGCGAGATTGTGACATGCCCGGATTGCGGGGCAGGCTTTGAGATTTCAAAAAAAGACGGCAAATTCGAGCTAAAGCCAGCCCAGACAGTCGGCGAGGACTGGGGGCAGTGAGTTCTGACGTTACTGTCCTCTATGATACAATCCGCTGGGAAGAAAAGGCGCTAATAGAGGCGGGGAAAAAAAGAGACATCAATGTCAACATGGTCGACTGTAAAAAACTTGCGCTCGACTTGGAAAAAAAACCCAATGAATACGGGACTGTAATCCAGAGATGTGTGAGTTATTACCGCAACATTCACTCCACTGCAGCCCTTGAAGGGATGGGAGTCAGGGTGATAAACTGCCTCAACACGGGAATTCTAGCAGGAAACAAGCTCTTTACCCACATGCTGCTAAAAAAGGCAGGTGTTCCCACTCCCAATGCCACAGTAGCATTCTCAAAAGAGGCTGCCATGCAGTCCCTAGAGTTGTGCGGATACCCCAGGGTGATAAAGCCGACAGTCGGCAGCTGGGGCAGGCTCATATCAAAGCTAAACGACAGGGATGCAGCAGAGGGGATAATAGAGGGCAGAGAATCAATGTATCCCATTTATCAGATTCACTATCTAGAAGAATTTGTAAAGAGGCCGCCAAGGGACATTAGGGCGATAATGGTAGGTGATAAAGTGGTGGCTGCCATATACCGCAATTCAGATCACTGGAAGACAAACATGGCGCTAGGCGGCGTGGCTGCAAAATGTACCGTTACAAAAGAGCTCGAAGAGATGTGCATAAAGGCAAAAAATGCAGTGCACGGGGAGATTGTCGGAGTCGATCTGATGGAGAGCGAGGAGAGAGGACTACTAGTGCACGAGGTAAATAACACTACAGAGTACAAAAATACTGTCAGGGTGTGCGATACTGACATTCCATCACTGATGCTAGAGTATGCGGCAGGCAGGAATTGAGCCACTTTACAGTCACGCCGGCATTTGCCACAAAGGCCCTTGAAAAGGCACTAAAGCTGTACACGCCGTCACTCTCAGAAAAGCCAATGACGGATTTTCTTGCAGACAAGTGCGATGATCTGGGATTCTCAGATATACGCATAGACGAGGTTGGGAATTTAATTGCCACAAAGGGCTCAGGCTCGCCCCGGATAATGCTGTGCGGTCACATGGATGTAGTGCCCGGAAAGGTGCGCGTCAGGCGCGAAGGCGACTCGCTGTACGGCAGGGGCGCATCAGATGCAAAGGCGCCCCTCATGGCAATGCTGTTTGCTGCAGCATCCATACAAGACGGCGAGGGGACTGTAATATTTGTGGGAGCAGTAGACGAGGAGGGAAGCGCCACTGGAATCAAAAACCTTGTAAAAAAGGGGATGAATGTAGATTATGCCGTCTTTGGAGAGCCAAGTGGAATAGGCCAGGTGACCATAGCGTACAAGGGCAGGCTTGCAATCAACCTAAAGGTGAGCGCAAAAGACAGTTCCCATGCGAGCGCCCCCTGGCTCTCAAAAAACGCAATAGAAGAGTCAATGGTATTTGCAGCAGAGCTAAAAAAGAGACTCGAGTCAGGCCAGGACGCAAAGAGCAAGGGGATGATGCTGACTGTTACAATGACTGAGATAAGGGGCGGAATAAGCCACAACGTAACCCCAAAAGAGTGCGAGACAGTATTTGACATACGAATTCCCGTAGACAGAGACTGCAAGGATACAGAGCAGAGAATTGCCACCATGGTAAAAGAGATCTCTGCAGAGAGAAAAGTAGAGGCATTTTACTCGATACTAGATGAGACAGAGCCCTTCGAGGCGCCACACAACTCGCCGCTTGTGCGCGCCTTTACACTCGGGGTGATGAACGTGGTGGGATCAAGGCCCACCCTGATAAGAAAGACAGGCACAGGCGATATGAACGTGCTAGGAAATCAGTGGAAGATTCCCGTGGTGACGTACGGACCTGGCGACCCGCACGAGGCCCACACGATTGACGAAAAGGTCTCAATAGAAGAGTACCTGCGCGGAATAGAGATACTAAAAAAGACCATGGGCCACCTGAGGAGACTGCACGGTCGGTAGCAATGCTGTGGTTTATGGGACTCGGGGTGTCCGGATTTGACTCGATTTCTGTCCGCGGTGCAGAACTGCTTGCGCGCGCAGATGCCATATACCTAGAGCAGTTTACCAGTCCCGTTCCAAAAGACGACATCTCTAGGATCAAAGAGATTGCAGGAGGCAAGCTGATACTTGCAAAGAGGTGGCAGGTAGAAGACGGAAAGGAGATACTAGATAGTGCAAAAAATGGCGAGACTGT
>RHFD01000063.1 GCA_003724325.1 Nitrosopumilus sp. D6
TGAATTAGTGATGCCTCGAGACTGCCTCCGGGCAGGATAAAGCTGCCTAGCGGTAAAAGCTCCAAGTCAAAAGTATCAATATATGATTCGAGACCTCGAATCATCTCCGTGGTAACCCTGTTTTTCATATCATTCATGTTTGGATTTGAAAGATCCGATCCAACTACAAACAGCTCGTTTTGAATCCTGATCAATGCATCCCGGATCTCCCCGTTAGTGTCTCCTGCAAGTACCACACCGATTGAGGAGTTTGCCTCATCAACTGCCCCGTATGCCATGATTCTTGGATGTGACTTTGATATGCGAAGGTTCCCCTGCAGGCCAGTATCCCCGCCATCGCCTGTCTTGGTGTATATCTTCATACGGCAGTATCTGCCCCAATCTGCTATATGTCTTGCACAATATGAAAACTCATTAGGAGAGGAGAGTAATCATGCGTGATGCTGGATTTTTTCAAGGCGGCGGCAAGCCTCAAGGGGATTCCGAGGCAGGGATGGATTGAAAAACTCGGAATGAATAATGCCGAATCAGTCGCAGAGCACTCTTATCTGACTGCCGTAATGTGCATGGTGTTTTCTGATCTTGGCAGGCATGATTCTGAAAAAATAATAAAGATGGCGCTATTGCACGACCTAGCCGAATCCATTACCGGGGATCACACCCCCGGACAAATGGACACGGATGCAAAGGCGCGTGCAGAAGACGATGCATTTGCAGAGATTGCCAGCATGCTGCCTGAGTCTGTGCGCAAACAGTACGTAGAGATATGGAAAGAATATGTAAAAGGAGAGACAGCAGAGGCAAAGCTCGTACACCAGGTTGACAAGCTGGAGATGGCGCTCCAGGCAAGACTGTATGGGAAACAGGGACAACCAGAGGAGAAACTCGGGACGTTTTTTGCGTCTGCAAAAAAAGACGTTACAGACCCCGGGCTAGCAGGCCTGCTAGAGGAGATCATGGGTGAGAGATAGTGTCAGAGGAGAAAAAACTAATCGAGGCGCAAAAGCAGGTAATCGGGATACTCTTTGAGGTAGTCAAGAGGTATCAGGCAAACAGCGATCTTGATGACGAGTACCTGCGGCTGCTTGCAAAGGGACAAGACGGGGGGCGCCTAGATGAAATTATCAGAGAACGCAAGGAGAATGCGGGGATTATTGGCAGGCTTTTAGAGCAGCTGGAGACATAGTTTCTGTTACACTTTTTAAAAGCACATACAAGATGACAGACATGCAGTATTTTCAGGCCCTCAAGATGGGACAAAAGCGCGTCGCAGAGGCAAGAGAGTATCTCAACAAGGTTGCAGACGGGCGCGCAATGCCTGCACTGGCACTTACTGACAACAAGACGGACATATGGGAGCCAGTAGGCGAGGAGAGTCTCTATGCGTTTGTAGACGAGTCAGCCGGGTTTGTGCTGACTGATGACAGCGGGTATATTCTTGCACTGGTGGATAAAAACGGATCTTCAAAGACCCTAGTCCAGGGGGTCACTGGCAGTCAGAAAGAGATTATGGAAAAACAGCTGATAGCAGACGGCATTTCAAGGTTTGAAGGCAAGGTAATACTTCCCGTATGACACAAAGGTTTTAGTTATCAAGGGTCAGATACTAGTAAAATGAGCGACCATTCCCAAGTGATAGAAGTCGAGGGTCATCTGATTGACTCGCTGATACTTACAAAGATCTTTGATAAGATAATGGATCTTGACGGCGAGTTTCATGTGGAGGAGATACGCATAGGCAAGGAGAAAAAAGACCAGTCATATGTACGGCTGCTAGTCACAGGCAAGGACGAAAAGCATCTTGAAAAGATACTAGAAACCATATACAGGGAGGGTGCAGTATCAAAGACCCAAAACGAGGTACGCCTTGAGAGAGCACCAAGGAATCATGTAATGCCTGATAATTTTTACAGCACTACAAACAACCACACACAGGTATACCACAAAAACGAGTGGATTCAGGTAGATGACATGATGATGGACAAGTGTATAGTGCTCGAGGGGGCAAGGGCCGCATGCAAGGCGGTAATGGATGTCAAAAAAGGAGACCAAATAGTAGTGGGGGATCAGGGAGTAAAGATCACGCCGCCAGAGCGCCCGCGAGAGGGAGTCAATGTCTTTGAATTCATGGGCAGTTCTGGTTCTAGTGAGCGGCCCACACAGCACATTGCCAAAAAGGTGGCAGAAGACATTCGTAATACAAAGAAAAAAGGCGGCAAGATAGTCATAGTAGGGGGACCTGCAATAGTACACACTGGCGCGGCAGGCTCTCTGGCAAAGCTTGTCAAGATGGGATACGTTGACGGTGTACTTGCAGGAAACGCCCTGGCAGTGCATGACATTGAATACGCGACGCTTGGAACATCACTTGGAATGAATGTAAATGATGCGACGCTTGCATACCGCGGCCACAGGAACCACATGGATACGATTAATGCAGTATTCAAGTCGGGATCCATTGAAAATATGGTTAGGGATAAAAAACTGACCAGTGGCATAATGTACGAATGTGTCAAAAACAAGGTTCCCTTTGTGCTTGCCGGCTCGATAAGAGACGACGGGCCGTTACCAGATGTTATAACTGACGTTACGGTAGCCCAGCGCAAATACAAAGAGATCCTCAAGGGGGCAAGCATGGTGATAATGATATCGACCATGCTTCACTCGATTGCCACCGGAAACATGCTGCCTGCAAACGTAAAGGTAATAGCAATAGATATCAGCCAGCCGACTGTGACAAAGCTGATGGACAGGGGGACATGGCAGGCTCTCGGAATAGTGACTGATGTGGGGGCGTTTTTGCCCATGGTATTAGAGCAGATAAAAAAATAGTCTAGGGGGCAGTAAGAATTTCCTGCCCGGGCGCCCCGTTTTTGATATCAGCAAGAAACCTCTCAATCATCTTTATTCCGGCGACAACCCGGGGGGCGTTTTTTTGCACAAACTCTGTCCTTTCAGAGGCAGTCTTTGGAGGAGAGTCGATATACCTTGCATACACTGCCCCGCCGTCATAATCCACATAGGCAATCCGTGCGCTAAAGTCGGTGCGCTCTAGCACCAGACTGTCCCCGCCCACGACTGCCGTGTGGTACGGGTGCACCATTAGGGACTCGGAGAATTTCTGCGAGGTGTGAATTCCAGCCCTGTGCAGATGCCCTGAAAACGAGTTAAAGTCAGCCAGCAGGTAAAATGTACCGTCAGGTTTGGTGGCCCGCACCCCCTCAATTGAGCAAAACGCGCGATGCGTATACTCTGCCATCATCTGGTGGATTCTTCTAGTTGTCTCAAAATACTTGCCAATTTCTCTGCCTGGCTCAAAGCCTGCAACAGCAGCATGCTGTATGGGAGTTGATACGGCAGTGTACTCTGTTGCAAGAATCTTTTTGAACTGGGCCTTTAGGTCTACTGCATGCTGTGGAAATATCACATACCCGAGTCTATACCCTCCTGCTGCGTGCGACTTTGAGAGGCCGTTTGTAACAAACGTACCCTCGGGGTATACCCTGCCCATGCTGACAAACTGTGCATACTCGAATGTAGTCTGCGCGTATATCTCATCGGCAATTACTGCAATGTTTTGCTCCCGGCACACTGCTGCAATCTCTTCTAGCTCTTGCCTTCCATACACTAGTCCTGTGGGATTGTTTGGATTGTTTAAGATGAGTATCTTTTGCCTGTCATGCAGTCGGAGGGCCAATCTTTTGAGGTCGTCTGGGTGGATCTTTTTGTTTGCCCGAGTAGACAGCATGTGAAAGTTTTTTTTGAGGAATCTTATCTGCGGGAGGTATCCAAGCCATGCAGGAGTGGGAAGTATTACAGTTCCGTGCAGTATCTCTAGCAGATTAAATATTATCTCTTTTGTTCCCGGGCCCACATAGATGCGCTCAGGTGATACATCCATTCCAAAATAGTGCTTGTTATACCTTGATATGGCGCTGCGCAGCTCTGGGATTCCCGGCACTGCCGCATATGCCCCCTTTGCAGAGTTTCTCACAAGTGCATCACAGACCACGCCGGGTACGGGAAACGGCGACTGGCCAAAGGCAAAGCCGTAGAATCCAAAGTCGCATTTGTGATCCTGGCAGTCAGAGTGAAACTCTTGCAAAAACGTGTTTAGTTTTAGATTCTCTGGCAGCTCTATATCCTCTACTTGCTGATCTATTACAAACCGCATCAGAGAATATCAGCAGGACAGATTAATAGAGCAGGCGTAAAATACTGCCCATAAAAAAGCTAGAAAACTTTAACCAATGTGCGGTATCTCGTCAAGTACCTGTGGATTCTCAAGCGGTGAGAGATCCCCCGGATCCGTGCCTAGCAGCCTTGCCTTTAGCACACGTCGCATCGTCTTTCCGGTGGCAGTCTTGGGCATGGCAGACAGCTCAAAGACATGTCGGGGCCTTGCAAGCTTGCCTATCTTTTGCGCAACAAGTGCGGCCACATCTGCTCCCGATACACGGTCTGGCCTGCCATCGCCCACATAAAATATCACAATGGCCTCACCGGTCACATCATCGGGAATGGCTACTGTGGCAGCATCAGATACTCCCTCGTGTGTAATTGCCGCGTGCTCTATCTCTGCAGTACTCATCCTGTGCCCGGAGACATTAATGACATCATCTGTGCGGCCGCGCATATACCAGAGGCCATCTGCATCAACAAACACATAGTCGCCATGAAACCACACATTCTCAAAGCGCGACCAGTATGTCTTGATGTATCCTTTCTCATCCCCTAGCAGTCCGCGCGTCATTGCAGGCCACGGGGATCGCACCACTAGATATCCGTCTTTTTTGCGCACAGACATGCACATCTCATCCACACAGTCGACGCTCATCCCGGGAACCGGCATTCCCACGGTGGAAGGCCTGAGGCTCATCCCGGGAAGTACAGACAGCATTGCGCCGCCTATCTCTGTTCCGCCAGACAGGTTCATTATGGGGATCTTTTTGCCGCCTAGTTCAAAGAGCCACCTCCATGTCTCCTCATCTAGCGGCTCGCCGGTAACAGGTATCCTCTTGACTGTTTCAAATGAGTGGGTCTTTTGCGGCTGCGCGCCGTGTTTTTTGAGCATTCGTGCGGCAGTAGGCGATATCCCAAATATGGTGACACGATATTTTGCAATTATGCGCCACACAGCATTGAGATCCGGATAGTCTATTGCGCCATCATATATTATTGCGCCCGCGCCTGCAAGCATTATTCCGTAGACGTTCCATACAAGTCCCGTGATCCAGCCAATGTCTGCAGGCCAGAACAATAGATCGTCTTTTTTTGCGTCAATCAAATATGCAGTCTGGTGTCCTGCAAACACGGAAAAGCCGCCGTGCGGTTGCACCACACCCTTTGGCCTGCCTGTCGTGCCAGACGTGTACAGTATGAACAATGGATCCTCAGAATCCATGGGCACAGTAGGGCACACATCAGACTGGTCTGCCAGCACGTCATAGTGTATGGTGTCCATGCCCTCATAGCAGTCTAGCCCGGCGCGCCCTGCTATGATTGTCTTTTTTACACGCGTCTCACGTATGGCATCCCGGACTGTCTGCTCTTGAGAGATTTTTTTGCCCTTGCGGGTATATCCGTCTGTAACAAAGAGTACCGTGGCTCCGCTGTCATGCAGCCGCGTGTGGAGTGATTCTGCCCCGTATCCTGAGAATATCACAGTCTGAACGGCGCCTATCTTTGCTGCGGCAAGGATTGCAAGTATGGCTTCTTGGATCATTGGCATGTATATCGCAATTACGTCGCCCTTTTTTACGCCAAGTGAGAGCAGTCCGTTTGCAAGTCTTGATACCTTGGTGTCGATTTCCTGATAGGTTGCAGTTTCAGACGAGCCATCCTCAGAGACAAACACGTATGCAGTTCGCCGCGGGTCAGTCTCTGCAAATTTCTCAACAGAAGAATAATAAATATTGGTCTGTCCGTCAGGAAACCATCTAGTCCATGCCGCCCCGTTTTTGGCATCAAGTACGTGCGAGTACTGTCTGAACCACCTGATTCCAATGTCCCCGTCTACTGACTGCCAGAACCATTCTGGATCCCGGACAGCCCTCTCAGAGAGGTCATTTAGCGACGAGATTCCGTGCCTTTGCATGAGGCGGTATATGTTGGAGGACTCTAGGTGTTCTGGTGGCGGGACAAACTCGTACTCGGGCAATGATTACTGTGTGTATACCGCGCTAAAAAGACTATCTTGGTGTGTTCTGTAAACTTGTAGTGGTATAGACACAAGTCTCGATAACTTTACAGAACCTTTTGATTTATAGTTTATAAGAGGAGCATTCAGATTATTGCCATGGGCGGCTCAAAAAAACCAACAGCAGCAAAAAAGGAAAAATCAACTGGCTCCAAGTCAAAAGAATCAAAAAAAGGCAAAAAAGACAGGGGTGAGACTGGTCCAAAAAAGGCAGAGATT
>RHFD01000042.1 GCA_003724325.1 Nitrosopumilus sp. D6
AGAGTCTTCCGGGCAGCCATCCTTGTCATCGATTCCGTTGTAAGTTTCTGGCTGGCCTGGGCACATGTCTGCGCCGTCTGCAATTCCGTCGCCATCAGAGTCTGCCTCTAGCTTGTTGTCTGCAACGCGGTCAGGGCAGCCATCTGAATCATCAAGGCCGTTGTATGTCTCTGGACTGTATGGACATGCATCGTCAGGGTCGTATATTCCGTCTGAATCTGTGTCATATACTGTCAAGAGTCGGACTATATCCGGGCAGCCATCTGAATCCTCAAACTTGTTATAGTTTTCACGCTCTGCGGGGCACTCGTCATTGACATCTGGAATCCCGTCAAAGTCCATGTCTGAAATGACAAGCGACTCGGCTCCCGGCACATCTGGACATCCGTCCCAGTCAAGATAGTCATTATAGTTTTCTGCCTCGTCAATACACGAGTCGCGCCTGTCCTCTATTCTGTCGCCGTCAGTATCTGGAAACTCGTACTGTTTTGTCACAACCTCTGCTACATCGGGGCAGCCGTCTGAATCCTCAAGCTGGTTGTACGTCTCTGATTGCAAAGGACACTCATCAAGTCCGTCAGAGATGCCATCCTGATCCGCATCGTGAATCATGGCAAAGTCATCAGGGCAACCGTCCTTGTCATCGATTCCGTTGTAGGTTTCTGGCTGGCCGGGACACAAGTCAAGATAATCTGGGTATCCGTCTGCATCAGAGTCTGCAATATTTTTGCCCTCTTTTGCAGAAATATCAGGGCAACCGTCCTCGTCATCTACTCGGTTGTAAGTCTCCTTTACGGTGGGGCAGTCATCAATGTGATCCTGAATTCCGTCAAAGTCCATGTCATACCACGGAACAAAGTCAGAGGGGCAGCCATCCACATCACCGCCATACACGGAATCAAAGTCTTCCTTCAAGTTCGGGCACTCGTCAATGCCATCTGGAACCCCGTCGCCGTCTGAATCCATTGCAGCGTGCACGCCTCCGGGCATACCTGCCATGGAGGCAAGTAGGAGCAAAAGACCGGTTAGATGATGTTTTTTCATTTTAAGATACTACCGGGGATCTGGGCATCCGTCAGTATCACTGTCGCCGTCATAGTCCTCTGGTTCTGTGGGACACTCGTCATAATCATTAAGGATATTGTCTAAATCGGCATCATGTTTGTATCTTGACTGTTCTGGAATCGTGTCGGGACAGCCGTCGCGGTCGTTGTACTTGTTCCACGTCTCTGGCTCGTCTACGCATGCATCGTCACCGTCCCTTATGCCGTCCTCGTCGGTGTCAAATACCGGGTTTCCGACGGGTACCGTGTCAGGACATCCGTCAAAGTCCACATATCTATTCCAGACCTCGTTTTGATCCGGACAAACATCCATTACATCTGGAACACCATCGCCGTCTGCATCAGGTATGGTATCCACCACGTCAGGACAGCCGTCGTCGTCTTGGAATCCGTTGTAGTTCTCAGCGACAAGCCTGCATTTGTCTGCGGTATCTTCAATGCCGTCGTTGTCAGAATCCATCTCAAATGACTCTATCACTGAATCTGGACAGCCATCCTCGTCTTGGAATCCGTTGTAGGCCTCTTTTGCAATCGGACACTCGTCTGCATCGTCTGCAATGCCGTCAGAGTCACGGTCGATGTTTAGGATATAGTCCTCGGGGCAACCGTCAAGATCCAGTATGGAATTATAGGTCTCTTGCTGGTTGGGGCAGCTGTCACGATAGTCGTCGATTCCATCGCCGTCAGAGTCAGGAGTTCCCTTGTTGTCTGCCACCACATCAGGGCAGCCGTCCTCGTCATCTAGGTTGTTGTATGTCTCTGCCACAAGCTTGCACTGGTCGACATCATCATCAATCCCATCATAGTCAGAGTCATAGGTAGTAGAGTACGGCGGATAGTCCGGGCAGCCGTCCTCGTCCTGATAGCCGTTAAAGCGCTCTCTCTCCTGTGGGCACGCATCAGCAGAGTCTAGTATGCTGTCATAGTCTGAATCAATGTCTGACTGCGCGTCCGGGCAGCCGTCTGAATCCTGATATCGGTTCCATGTCTCGTCTTTATCAGGGCACAAGTCAAGCGTGTCTCGTATTCCGTCGCCGTCAGAGTCAAGCACCTCTACGTCCGGGCAACCGTCACTGTCAAGGTATTCGTTGTAGATCTCTGGCTCTAGTGGGCACTTGTCGTTTAGATCCGAAATACCGTCACCATCAAAGTCAACATCAGAGAATCCTGGCACGCTGTCAGGGCATCCGTCAAGATCCTGATAGCCATTGTAGGTCTCCTGAGATATTGGACACTGATCCAAGTCGTCTGGAATCACGTCTCCGTCGCGATCAAGTGTCTTGTCAGAATCGGGGCATCCGTCCCGGTCATACAAACCGTTGTAGGTCTCTGGCTGTGTTGGGCACAGATCAACATAATCGTTTATCCCGTCATTGTCGTTGTCGGGTGTAAGCTTTTTGCTGCCGACATAGTCGGGGCATCCATCTGCATCTTCAAAATGGTTGTACGTCTCTTTTACCAGCTTGCACTGGTCTACACTGTCTAGTATGCCGTCAAGATCCGTATCAGAGTCAGTTGAGTACGGGGGAATATCCGGGCAGCCGTCCTCGTCCTCAAAGCCGTTGTATCTCTCCGGTTCTGCAGGACATGCGTCATTCGAGTCTGCGATGCGGTCGCCGTCGACATCGTCTTGCGTTCCGGTAAATGATGGAGCCTCATCCGGGCAGCCGTCATAGTCAGAAAATCTATTATAGTTTTCGGGATCGGCAGGACAAATGTCAAACTTGTCTGCGATTCCGTCACTGTCTGTATCTACAAAGTCACTTGCCGGCAGTATGTCTGCGCATCCGTCCGTGTCAAGGTATCCGTTAAACGTCTCTTGCTCGTTTATGCATTCGTCTGCCCCATCTGGGATCCCGTCACCATCTGCATCTCTAAACGAAGACGTATTTACAGAGTCAGGGCAGCCGTCCTCGTCTTCAAAATTGTTGTACGTCTCTGCGCTAAGCGGACATGCGTCAGTCGAGTCCGGGACACCGTCACGATCCCTGTCACCAGAGCCAAAGTCATCAGGGCAACCGTCGCGGTCCTCTACGCCGTTGAATGTCTCAGGTTGGTTTGGACACAGATCCACCTGATCTATAAAGCCGTCCCCGTCAGTATCAGGAGCTCCACCAGATCCCTCGCCTGGAAGCGTGTCGGGGCAGCCGTCCTCGTCTTCAAACTTGTTGTATGTCTCTTTTAGGTC
The DNA here is from genome assembly GCA_003724325.1 of Nitrosopumilus sp. D6. Taxonomy (GTDB): domain Archaea; phylum Thermoproteota; class Nitrososphaeria; order Nitrososphaerales; family Nitrosopumilaceae; genus Nitrosopumilus. The sequence continues at coordinate 3,253 of RHFD01000042.1, forward strand.
TGGGCACTCGTCTATGTGATCCTCAATCCCGTCAAAGTCCTCATCATACCATGGTACAAATTCAGACGGACATCCATCAACTGCTCCCTTGTTGTCCTCACGCAGATTGGGGCATGCATCAATCTCATCATCCACCCCGTCGCGGTCAAAATCTGCTGCAAAGACCGAACCAAGAGGCATGCCGGTAAGTACGGTTAAAAGTAATACAAGGAATGGAATAATGCGTATCTTGTCCAATTCTAAATTTACCTTGAGGATCCAGTTATTAAACCTCACTCTAAAAGTGTCTTGACTTGTGCCTAATACCGATGCCATTTGGCGCGATCTGAATAACTCGATTAATTTAAGTAAACCCAGACTAACCAAACTTATGAGCTGCTCAGGGGAGACAGTCGAGGCAGATGACGACCTCATCCAGATAAGACCATCTACATCTGCGCAGCTCAAAAAGGCAAAGTACGGCGTCTCTGGTCACTCGACTGTAGAGCTGTGCCACTGGACAAAAAAATCATTCAAGCACGAGGGAGACTGTTACAAGCACAAGTTTTACGGTATCTCGACTCACAGATGCATGGAGTTCTCCCCTGCCGGGATGCACTGTGAGAACCGCTGCGTGTACTGCTGGAGGCCGATGGAATTTTACGAATCAATGAAGATGGATCCCGGACAGGTGGCAGAGCCAGAGGTGATACTTACAGAGCTAATGGCAGAGAGAAAAAGACTGATCAATGGGCATTACGGGAACCCGAAAAGCGACAAGCAGCGCCTAGACGAGTCACTGCTACCAAGCCACTATGCGATATCGCTTTCTGGCGAGCCGACAATGTATCCAAAATTGCCAGAGATGATAAAATATCTCAACTCACTTGATACGACAAAGTCCGTCTTTCTTGTTACAAACGGACAGGAGCCTGACATGATACAGAGGCTCCAAGACGAGGATGCGCTACCGACGCAGTTGTATCTCTCTACAAACGCTGCAGACTATGACTCGTATGTCAGGATAAACAGGCCCAGATACGACGACTCGTGGGAGAGATGGAACAGGACGCTTGGAATGCTGCGTCATCTTGATACTAGAACCGTGTTGAGAATCACGCTGATAAGGGGATACAATGATTCAAAAGACACGATACCTGAATTTGCAGACATGTTTTCCAGATCAAGCCCGCACTTTGTAGAGATAAAGTCGTACATGCATGTAGGCCGCTCTACGAACAGACTAGAGCACTCGGACATGTTAGAGATGGACGAGATTAGAAAATTTAGCGGCGAGGTGGTAAGGCAGAGCGGCATGTTTTCAGTGATGGATGAGAGTCAGGTGTCGAGAATATCAGTCCTGCAAAACAACGAGCGTCCCATCAACAGATGGATTTCTACATACGCAGAAACCAGCTAGAGAATTTTTTGAGCGCCCTGTATCTATGTGATGACTCGTTTTTTAGTTTCGAGCGCGCAAACGTCTCAGAGTCAGAGCCGACAAAGATGGGATCATATCCCCAGCCAGAACCGCTCTGTCTGCGCGAAATAAAACCATTGACTGACGCATTAAAGGACTTGAGTGTTGTGCCGTCGCAGTATGTGATTACAGAGACAAATTTTGCAGATCTTTTGGAACCTACCAGCTTGAGGATGCCCCGGTTTCCAATGGTCTCAAACACATAAGACGAGTAGGGACCAGGAAAACCTCCAAGCGAGTCGATAAAGAGACCGTCATCCTCGACGATTACAGGTCTGTTACATCTAGAAAATGCGTCCCGGGCCTTGCCTGCAGCAATCCTCACAAGAGAGTCTGACTGGAGCTCCTCAAGCCTGCACCGGAAGAATCCGAGTGTCATCCCAAATGAGTCAAGTATCTGTCTTGCCTCTGAATACTTGTGCCTGTTTGAAGAGGCAAAGACTACATCATACGACGGTGGCATACCTTCCACGTCCCTCAATCTCAGATACCAGCTCTAGTATTTGCGAGCATGTAGCAGAGCCCACCGCTGACCCATACCCGGATACAAAGTTCTTCCATGCCTGTTTCATGACTGCCGCATGAGCACTGTTGAGGATCTCCTTTATCAGTCTCAGATCCACTGCGTGATCCTCTAGCCGCGACGAGTTCTGCGAGAGTCCAAAGTCTACTACAAACACAGAGCCATCACATAGTAAAAAGTTCGATGTGGTAAGATCCCCGTGTATTATGCTATTTTTGTGCATGATACCTGCAAGGCGCCCCATGGTCTTTGAAAGCAGTATGATCCGGGATCCCGGCAGGTCGTGCACCGGGCGTCCAGGGATTCTCTGCATTATTATCGACGACTTTGTCACATCTACAAAGTATACTAGCGGGGCAGGTATTCCAATAGACTTTGCATGTGAGAGCATCTGTGATTCTTTGATGGTACGCTGCCTGCGTATCTGCGAGTCAAGGAAATGATTGCGATATTCTTTTGGCTTTCGCACCTTGAGGATGGCATCAGACCCCAGCCACTGTGTCCTGTATATGTCAGCCTCGGCTCCAGTCTGTACCAGCTTCATTAGCATTATATCCAAAGGAATTCAATAAAAAGTAATCATGGACAAGGAGGAAAAGATAAGGCAGGAGGACTGCAACGAGGACGGTCTGGGCTCTGGGATACTCACGCTCACAAGCAGAAGGGTTGCGTTTGATAAGACCATGTCGCGCATTATGGATTTCTCAAAGCGCATGGGCGATACAATGCTTGACATACCTCTGCAGGACATAACTAGGACATGGAAGGAGGGGTTGCTGATAAAAAAGGCGTGCTTTGCGACGGGGACCGGCGCGGAGGAAAAGATTTACAAGTTTGGTGTCTTTAACTCGGGGGGCTGGGTCGAAGACATTGAGGATGCAGTCAATAGTCTATCCTGACTGTATCAAGGCGCCATGACTGCATCACCATTGTATCCCCGAGTCTTGCGCCTTTTTTTACTTGGGACTCGAGCAGCCCGGTCCAGCATATCTGGCTTCCACAGTCCCCCGCGTATTTTATCGGAACCGCGTAAAACCTGGCTCTATGCCTTTTGCACGCATTACCAAGCATTGCAGACAGCCGCCTGTTTGCTGCCACGCCGCCAACTATCATCAACTCTTTTTTGCGCGTAAAGGAGAGGGCGCGCTCTACTGTCTCAGTAATCATTGCAAATGCCGTCTCTTGCAGGGAATAGCACGCATCTGCCCTGTTCTTTTCTGCCACCGGCTTTGCAGCAGAGAGCAGCCCGGAAAAAGATACGTCGTTTCCCTTTACAGAGTAGGGCAGGCTCACATAGTTTGATGAATCAGATGCAAGCAGTTCAATATCCCTGCCGCACGGTGATGCGAATCCAAGCGAGCGTCCAAACTGGTCTAGCATCTGGCCAAGCGTTATGTCAAGCGTCTCGCCAAAGACGCGCCACTGCCTCTCAAGGAATGCAAGCAGCATCGTGTGGCCGCCAGAGACTAGCAATACAAGCGGATCAGAGGCGCCAGTAAGCAGCTTGCCAAGCTCAATGTGGCCTATTGCATGATTTACAGGGTATATTGGTATGTCATAGTATGAGGCAAGGGATCTTGCAACTACTGCGCCCACCCGCAGGCACGGCCCGAGTCCCGGGCCTGCCGCATACGAGATCATCTCCACGTCCCGGATTGATACTTTTGCCTCTTTGAAACACTGGGAGAGCACCCCTGCGCTATTCTCCACATGATGGCGCGAGGCCTCCCTTGGATGTATTCCCTCGCCGTCGGGGGGGCGGTATATTTTTCTCACATCAGAGAGTATCTTGCCGCGCCCGGACTTTTTTTTGATTATTGCACAAGAAAACGTGTGAGCCGTGCTTTCTATTCCGAGTCCTAGCATGTCAACCCCTGCTCTGTGTCGAGACGATCTTTATTACGTCACCGTCCTTGAGTGTCTGCTCGCCGCTGATTCTCTGCCTTGTCTTACAATCAATGGCATGCAAGAATCCCTTTGCAATGTCTGCATGAACCAGTCTGGCAAGATCCCTTGCAGTAGAACCAGGCGGGAGCAGTTTTGCGTCCGGAAGTATGACACCATCCTTGCTTGCAAGCCGCGTCTCGTCTTCTACCGGATACACTACTATGAGATGTAGCAGGTCAAAGACTGCCTTGTTTAGCACATCCTGTACGCCAGTAGATGAGATCCTAGAGAACACTGACTGCACCAGGTCTAGCGCCTTTTTCTGTGGGGCAGGTATTCCGTCTGAGATTATTTCAAAGTCCGGATCTCCGGGAGCATACCTTACAATGCCTGCCTTGGATGCCTTTCGTAAAAGCAGCTCTGTCTCTGCGCTGCATGGTACGCCGGAAATCCTTTCTGTCATGTCAGGACTGGCGCACAAGTCTGCCTTGTTTGCAGCTATGATCATGGGTTTTGTGTCCTGCCGCAGTTCCTGGACGAATCCCTGTATGTCAGAATCGCCCCACTCCTTTGGGTTCTTGGAGACAAGACCCAGGCGCTGCAGCACGGCCTGTACCTGATAGTCCCGGATTCCAAGGCCTGAAAACCTCTGCGCAATTCCGTCTGCAAGCTTGGCTCTCTTTTGATCTATCTCGCGGATGATCTTGTCCCAGTCGCGCCTGAGAATGTCTGCAAACCACTGATCAAACTCGTCTTGTACAAATGCGACATCTTCTAGCGGGTCGTGTGTTCCTACCGGCACCGGCTGCCCCTGTATGTCAGTGCTGCCAGATGCATCAACTATGTGGATGAGTGCATCTGCCTGTCTTGCATCATCTAGAAACTGGTTTCCAAGCCCCTTTCCCTCGTGCGCGCCCGGAACAAGTCCTGCCACATCTATGAGGTTTATCGGGACGAGTCTGGTACCGCCGATGCACAGCGGGTTCTCGTGTGTAATCTCAAAATTCCTGCATGCGCACTCTGTCCTGACATATGCCACCCCCACGTTTGGCTTTATCGTAGTAAATGGAAAGTTGCCTGATGCGACAGGGGTCTCAGTTGCGGCAGAAAAGAATGTGGATTTGCCTACATTTGCTTTTCCCAACAGGCCGATTTGCAATACAGGCAGAAACCGTGCTCTACTTATTAATATTGCAAAAAAGCCGGCTCTGAGATCGGGGGCCTGTGTCTGTACAGTGTATAGGTGTGAGCCCTGTGGGCATCAAAACCGCATCTTTTGCAAAACTCTGGGAATCGTTTAATGCCAAGACCTGCCATGCCGTATCATGCCCATCGTGATAACAGGAAATCCAGGAGTTGGCAAGCACACCACTGCGCGCATGCTAGCAGACAGGCTCGGCATTGCACTAGTAGACATCAACTGCGTGGCAAAGGACTCTGGACTTGCAGAATCAGGCGAGGTGGATACTGTCAAGCTCAAAAAAATTCTGGCAGGAATAATTCCAGAAAAGAGCATCATAGTGGGACATCTGGCCCCGTATGTGCTAGATGCAGCAGAGGCAGTCATAATACTCCGAAAAAGCCCGTACGACCTGATCCCCATATACAAGGAGAGGGGATATTCAGATGAAAAGAGCGCAGAAAACGCCGCAAGTGAGATACTCGGGGTGGTAGCGCACGACGCGATAAAACAGTTTGGAGCAGGCATCAGACAGATAGATGTCACAGGCAAGAGCTCCGTAGAGGTGGCAGATGCGGCAGCCGGCTGCATTGCAGGAGATGGCAGTGACGAGGTCGACTGGCTTGGCATGGTAGCAGAAAATGGTGATCTCTTGAGATTCTTTGCTGACTAATTAAATAGCGCCGCGCCCGCAAGATATCTGCTTGTTTGAGATTACAAAGTCTGATCTGGCCGGAAGGACTGGAGTATTACACACCAATCACGGCAGTGTACAGACTCCCGCATACGTACCTGTGATTCATCCTGCAAGGCAGACCATCCCATCTGAGAGAATTCGCAAGATGGGCTTTGAGATGGTAATTACAAACGCGTACATTACAAGAAAAAGATTCGGAGACGAGGCGACAAGGCGCGGAATACACGAGATCATAAATTTTAATGGCGCAGTCATGACTGACTCTGGCGGTTACCAGGTGCTAGAATACGGCGACGTAGAGGTGCTACCCCCAGAGATGGCGGCATTTGAAAGGGGGATAATGACTGACTTTGGCATACCGCTTGACAAGCCGACAGGCTTTGGCATGCCAAAAAAGACGGCGGCGCAGTATGTAAGACATACACTCGAGGTATCAAGGCAGACGCTGCAGGCAGCAGAGGATAACGGCCAGATCTGGATAGGCCCGATTCAGGGCGGCGAGCATTTTGATCTTGTCTCAAAATCCGCCAAGGGGCTTGTAGATGCCGGTTTTACAATGATGGCACTTGGAAGTCCTGTCGAGTTTATGGAGTCGTACGAATACGGCCTGCTTGCGCGCATGATCATAACTGCAAAGAGACAGATTCCACACTCGATACCCCTGCATCTGTTTGGTGCAGGTCACCCCCTGACCATACCACTTGCCGTGGCCCTTGGCTGCGACACGTTTGACTCTGCCTCGTACATACTGTACGCCAAGAACCAGAGATACATGACTGGGGATGGCACCAGATATCTCAAGGATATTTCCGTGTTTCCATGCGGCTGCGAGGTCTGCTCTAGATACACCCCTGCAGAGTTGCGACAGCTCGCAGAGACAGAGAGGACTGACGAGCTGGCAGTGCACAATCTGCACGCAATAAAACTCGAAGTCGACATGACTAGGCAGGCAATCCACGAGGGAAGACTCTGGGAATATGTCATGAAAAAATCAAGAGCCCATCCACGGCTGTATGAGATCATACGGATAATGACTGGCAATGGTGACTTTCTAGCAGAGGGAACCCCCAGGTTCAAGGACAGGGCAGCATTTCTTTATGACAGGGCAGACCAGTTCCGCCCGGAAGTACAGCGATACCATGAGATGGTCCGCAGGTTCAAGTCAAAAAAAAAGACACTCGTAATAATGCCAGAGACAGATTCAAGGCCAGGATACCTCTCTGGCAGATACGCGCATCTTGCAAAAAAATTCGGCGACTCTGCTCAGATATGCCAGTACAGTCCGCATCTGGGGCTTGTTCCAATCGAGATATCTGACATTTATCCGGCTGCGCACCACGAGACGGCAAGGAATAGATTTGAACCCGCCGAGTTTGTCGAGTTTGGCACGACATGGAAGAAATTTTTTGAAAACAATAGCTTTGAGGAGATGTACTATGACAAGAAAGACAGGTTTCTGGAATATTTTGCAAAAGGCACGCGCGACATTAAAAAGAAGAATCTGAATAAAAAATAAGAAAAAAAGAGTGTGTTCAAAAGACTTAGAGTGCCGCGTCTTCTGCCCAGCCCTTTATGAAGACGCCGTTTTTGTGAAGAGGTACCGGTTGCCCGGCAGTGTAGTTCATCGGCCTCATCCAAAAGATTGACTTTGTTGGGCATACACCAATGCATGCACCATCAGAGATACATCTCTCTGGATAAAACACGAATGCCTTACCTCTCTTCCAGCCTTCAACAGGTTTTACCCTTAGGACATCGGGACCAAGAGTTGTACAGATCTCCACACATAGTGCGCAGCCGATACATCTTTGTTCGTCGATGTCTGGAAGTATTGCTATTGGCATTACAGTGGTACTACGCCTGTCTTACTATTTAAACCATGGTCGAAATTCATAACCCTGTTATGACGGTTTTGAATGTACGCAGCAATCCTCAGACATGTAAAAAAAAACAAAAAAAGACGCGTATTGCACGTTATTTTCTCATTGCATCTATCTGACCAGAGGTTACCCAGTCAAGTAGTTCGGCAGAAGAGGGATTCAGATCTGCTTTCTTATTCATCAGATTGTTAACCCAAATCCAGTTTATTTGGTTCAGAAGTGGCTTGTTTGACTCGTCACCTGCACGTGTTTTCGCTACTAGTGCCTTGTCTTGCTGTGCAAGCCATTCTTCATAGGATCTACCCATAGGCTTGTTTCTTAGCTTACACTAATTAAAGCTTTTGAAGATTCCATGACTAGCATAATCAACAAATACCAGTCAACGCTTTTAACACAGATAAAAACCACAAAATACTTGAAAGCAAGGGTATTGGGAGCCTCAAACGAGGTGGGCAGATCCGGCTTTTTAGTCGACTGCGACGGAACTAGACTCCTGCTTGACTATGGAGTCATGCTTGGAAGAAGGGGAATGCCCCCCGAGTACCCCTTGCACGTAAAGCCCAAGGACATTGATGGAATAATTATATCACATGCGCACCTTGACCACTCTGGAAATGTGCCGTCCTTGTTTGTCAGTGGGAGCACAGACGTGTATGCCACACCGCCCACATTTGACCTCTCAAAGCTGCTAATTGAGGACATGTTAAGGATAGGAAAAAACTCGTACGGATTTGATCTACCAGAGGTAAACAACATGATGAGAAATGCAAAAGAGATAGGATACAAGCAAAAAGTCACAAAGGGCAGTGCAACTTTTGAGCTCCGAGAGTCAGGTCATGTGTTTGGCGGCGGCACTGTGCTTGTAGAGTCTGAAAAAAAGCGCCTCTTTTACACGGGAGACATCAAGACCAACGGATCAAGAATGCTGCGCGAGGCAGACTTGGATGTGGGCGAGATTGACTTGCTGATAACTGAGAGCACATACTCGCAGACAGAGCAAAAGCCCAGGCGCGAGTCAGAAAAAGAGCTAGTCGAGTTTGCAAACGAGGTAACTGATAGAAAGGGGATTATATTTATCCCGTCGTTTTCAGTGGAGAGATCCCAGGAGATTGCGTGCATTTTGCGCGACGCCAATTTCAAGCACCGCATAATCATGGACGGAATGGCCCTAAAGGTCAACAGCATAATGTTCAGGCATCCTGACTATCTTCGGGATCCGCGCGTGTTTGCAGAGGCAATCAACGGGGCGCTAGAGGTGAGAGAACACCGCGAGCGCAAGCGCGCAATGGAGCAGCCGTGTGCCGTGATATCGCCTGCAGGCATGCTAGTGGGGGGAAATGCCGTGTACTATCTGCAAGAGCTTGCGTTTAATGATAAGAACGGAATAGCGCTCGTGTCATACCAGGGAGAGGGAACGCCAGGCAAAAAGCTGCTAGATACCGGCAAGGTCTCGGCTCGGGGAAAGGAGATCAGCGTCTCAGCAGAGGTAAAACAGTTTCAGTTTTCCGGGCATGCAGACAGAAACGAACTGTTTGATATGATAAAAAAGATAAAGGGGAATCCAAAGGTGCTGACTGTGCATGGGGATGCCGAGTCATGCAAGACGTTTGCCCGGGAGATTCATGAGAGATTTGGATTTGAAGCTCACGCCCCGGTTGCAGACGAGACCATAACAGTATGAACATTGATGTTGCAGGCTCGATAAACAGCGGCCAGGTGTTTTTGTGGGATAGATATGGTAATACATGGTATGGAATCAACGGGCAAAACGTCCTAGCAGTAGGCAGTTCCGGGAGGATTAGGTCATACCTTGGCACGGGGACTGATTTTTTCAGGAGGCGCGACGACATGGGAGTCATACTAGAATCCATATCACGCGACGGCAGGGTCAAAAAGGCTGTAAAAAAATACCCCGGACTGCGCATACTAGACCAGGATCCGTTCCAGTGTCTAATCTCGTTTATCATATCTTCAAACTCGAACATACAAAAGATAAGGTCGTGCCTTGGCAAGCTGGTACAAAGACTGGGAGAGAAAGTCGAGTTTGAGGGGCGCGTATTTTCTTTGTTTCCTGATGCAGACAGGATTGCTGGCGCGACGGCAGGTGAGATTCAAGGGTGCGGCGTGGGATATCGCGCAGGGTTTGTCAGGGATGCTGCAAGAATGGTGCGCGACGGCAGGCTGGATATCGAGGAGATCAAAAAGGCAGACTATTATGATGCAATGGAGGCAATTCTCTCTGTTCCCGGGGTGGGAAGCAAGGTTGCAGACTGTGTGATGCTGTTCTCCCTTGACAAGCTTGACGCGTTTCCGCTTGACCGGTGGATGCTGAGGATTCTTGAAAAATACCGCGGCAGATTCAAGCCAGATACAAAGACTATCACCAAGAGACAGTACGGAATGTTGCACGAGGAGCTAGTCGGATATTTTGGTCCGTATGCAGGATATGCACAACAGTTCCTCTTCAAGATGGAAAGAGACGACTATCAAAAGGGATGGCTCTGATCTTGGGGGGGCATGTGTCGTTTCAGATTCAGGTAATAGACGCACCCTGAATCAATTGCCCATATTCTTCAGACCCGTTTTATTGGCGCACTTGCGTATTGGGATCGAATTTGCTCTGGTATGATCCCGGGAACGGCAGACATGCGTGATCAGGCCATGCTATTAGAACCGGCTTCAAAATAGGTATAAAGCAAAGGAGATTCCAAGTCAGACCATGACGCACAGGGTGGCCGTACTTGACATGGAGTTGTGCCAGCCAAAAAAATGCGGCCTCGAGTGCATAAAGTACTGCCCTGTCAACAAGTCAGGCGCCGACTGTATCACCATTAACGAGGAGAGCAAAAAGGCCCGGATAGACGAGGATATCTGCAACGGCTGCGGCATCTGCGTCAAGGTGTGCCCGTTTGATGCAATCACAATAATAAACCTCGCAAGCGAGCTTGCCGCAGACAAGGTGCACCAGTACGGTCCAAACTCGTTCCGCCTCTACAAGCTGCCCACCCCGAAAAAAGGCGAGGTTGTAGGCCTGCTTGGAAGAAACGGGATGGGAAAGAGTACCGTGGTGAACATACTGTCAGGTAATGTAATGCCCAATCTTGGAAGGCATGAGAATCCTCCCGGCTGGGATGAGATCCTAGACTATTACGGGGGGACAGAGCTAAAGCGCCACTTTGAGATGATCCGGGACGGGCAGATTCGCGCCTCGATAAAGCCACAGCAGGTGTACCACATTGCGCAGGCCTTTGAGGGCACCGGCAGGGAGCTTGTAGACAAGTATGACGAGAGGGGCGTCTCAAGGGAGCTAATCTCAGAGCTGGGGCTTGAAAACTCGATGGATAAGAGCCTCGCTGAGCTAAGTGGCGGCGAGCTGCAGAGGGTTGCAGTGGCAGCTGCCGCATCAAAGGATGCAGATTTTTACTTTTTTGATGAACCGTCCTCGTACAATGATGTCTTTCAGAGGATCGGCGTGGCCCGCGTGATACAGAGACTTGCGTCTGCAGGAAAGAGTGTAATGGTAGTAGAGCACGACCTGACACTGCTTGACTTTCTAAGCGACTACATCGAGGTGCTGTATGGGGAGCCTGCCGCATACGGAATAGTTTCAGGCGTGCTTTCCACAAAGGTGGGAATCAACGTCTTTTTGGACGGCTATCTTCCGGCTGAAAACGTCAGGTTCCGTGACAAAAAGTTCACCTTTGATGCGTCATCATCATCTGCTGAGAAATTCCAAGAGGGAAGCGAGATTGTCACGTATCCCGGACTTGGGAAAAAATACGCGTCGTTTTCTGTCTCTGTGGAGCCCGGACGGGTGCGAAGGGGCGAGGTGCTTGGAATCATGGGCGCAAACGCGCTTGGCAAGACTACCATGATGAAGATGATCGCCGGCGTCGAAAAGCCTGACTCTGGAAAAGTAGACAAAAAGATAAAGATCGCATACAAGCCGCAGTACCTGCAAAACGATATAGATGCCGAGGTGGTAGCCGTGCTAGACCGCGCAAACGGCGGCCCCGTCGAAGGCAGCATTGAAGAAGAGCAGATACTTGACCCGCTCAAGATAAAAAAACTGTACACAAAGTCCGTCAGGAATTTGTCCGGCGGCGAGCTGCAAAAGGTTGCAGTCGCCTCGTGTCTGCTTCAAAAGGTGGACCTGTACGCGCTCGACGAGCCGTCGGCGTTTCTTGATGTGGAGGATCGCATCGCAATAGCAAAGTTTTTGCAAAAGTTCGTCCGCTCCTTTGGCAAGTCTGCAATAGTCATTGATCACGACGTGCAGTTGATGGATTTGATCTCAGATACAATGGTGATATTTCAAGGCGATCCCGGGGTAACAGGCTGCGCCACATCACCGATGCCAAAGTCGGCCGCCATGAATCTGTTTTTAAAGTCTCTTGGCATGTCGTTTAGAAGGGATGAAAAAAGCCTCAGGCCGCGCGTTAACAAGACTGACAGCAGGCTTGACAAGAATCAAAAGACGTCTGGAAATTATTACTATCGAAATTGACCCGGATGCTCAAAGAGGCGCTCAAGGGAATCCTCACTCCAGAGGAAAATGACGAGCTGATTGCAGCCTTTGATCAGATAGGCAGCATTATAATAGTCAGGATTCCAGACTCGCTGCTTCCAAAAAAGAGGATTATCGGCAAGGCCCTGCTAGACAGAGTCAAGATAGCAAGAAGCGTCTTTTACCAGGCATCCCCGGTAAGTGGGGATCATCGCACTAGAAACCTAGAGATAATTGCAGGGTGCGATGACACAAAAACCGAGTACAAGGAGTCCGGATGCAGGTTTCTAGTCGACGTACAGAATGCATTTTTTTCTCCGCGCCTCTCGACTGAGCGGGGCAGAATTGCCGGCCTTGTCTGCGACGAGGAGACCATGGTCAACATGTTTGCAGGAGTGGGAATGTTCTCGATAATGGCAGCAAAGCAGAAAAAATGCACTGTATACAGCATTGATATAAACAAGACGGCAAACAGCCTGTGCGAGCATAATATTAGTATCAACAGGCTTGCAGGCAAGGTAATTCCGATGCACGGCGATGCCGCAGACATTGTAAGGAAAAGACTCGTCTCCAAGTCAGACAGGACCCTGATGCTGCTTCCTGAGAGATCCGATGAATTCCTAAATGACGCAGTTACAACCACTAGGGACGGCGGTATCATACACTATTACTCCCACATACATGCGGACAAAAAGACAGACGCCGGGCGCCTCTCAGAGGAGCACTATCTAGACGTGGCGCCTGTGCGCTCGGAGATTCTCGGCTCGCGGCTTGTCAGGGCGGTGGGCCCGAGATACTATCAGACAGTAGTGGATGTCAAAATATCAAAATGATTCACTCGTCAGAAGTTATCGACGCAGGTGACGGCCTTGTAGTAGCCATGACATATCCAATCCATGCCACCACGCCGAGTATTCCGCCTGCAATCATCAGTACTGAGAGCTGCAGTACAATGGGGCTCCATTCAGAGAGCATGAGCAGGTATGCATACAAAAAGAATCCACCGATGCAGAGGGCAAAGATGGCAATCCCCACTGCCTTGCGCCTGTTCATTGCAGGGCATCTTTTTGCGAGTTATTTATTGCTTTTATCTAGCTCAATTGCCATCAGGTACGCGTCCTCGCCGTCCCTATAGTACGACTTGAGATGCTGCCTGATTGCAAAGCCGAGTTTTTCATACAGCCGGACTGCATCGATGTTGCTGCACCGCACCTCTAGGTAAAACTCGTCGCAGTTTTTCATCTGTACTCCTCTTGCAGACTCTTCTACTAGCACGCGTCCGATGCCGCGCCCCCTGAATTCATCAAGCACTGCCACTGACACCATGTGGCCCTTTTTGACAAATCCGAGTTTTTTAAAGTTTGAAAAGCCGTGCTCTGTCTTGCACATTATGTATCCGGCGTGCCTGCCGCCTATCTCGGCTACTAAAAACGCCTCTGGAATCTCTGCAAGCAGGCTCTCGTAAAAGTAGTCCGAATAGTGCTCTGGGAGCGTCTTTAGGTTTATCTCCATTACCGGAATCAGATCCGCCGGCTCTGCCCTCCTGATGATGCAGTCGCCTATCTGCCTGAGGATCACCTGCATGAGACATGTATGCCCTTCTCGATATTTAATTTAACCAAAAACCCATTTTAATGGAGGTATAAGACCACACATATGGAGCCGTCACAAGACGAGATAATCTCACTGGTTACATCCACCTTTGAGGTAAGCGACGTGACAAAGGCAGAGTTCTCCCTCGAGTTTCGAATCGAGGACGCAGAGTTCAAGGAGAAGTTTGTCAGGCTGGCAAGGAGGCTTGAAGATGAGAGCTATGTGTGCAGGCTCGAACAAGTCGGAGAATTCAGATATATAATCATACAAAAGTTTGTCAAAAGCGAGCAGAACAGATGGTTCTGGTCTGCATGGATGCCCAGACTGCTGTTTGCAGTGGTGATCTTGTTTGTAATGATCGATGGATACTATAGGGCAGAGGGGATAAACACGCTGGCATTAAAAGTTCCCGGGATCAAAACAGTCGATCCGTTTGGGACTGCTGCCATATACACCGCGTCGCTTCTTGGCACGCTAGGCGTGCACGAGCTTGGTCACATCATAGCTGCAAGGGCGCACGGCCTCAAGACAAGCTGGCCCTACTTTATACCGGGACTTCCCATAATAGGAATCCCGACGTTTGGAGCTTTTATCCAGTCAAGGGGACTTACCATAAACAGGGAGATACTATTTGATGTTGCAATTGCAGGTCCTGTTGCCGGGCTGGCAATAGCCATAATTGTATCTGTATACGGGGCATCCGAGGCGCAAACACTTGAGATTGTAGATATGGATCCGGACAAAGAGTCACAACTCTCAGAGTGGGATCAGGGCGAGCCACTGCTCATGACTGCCAGTCTTGCTCTGTTTGGCAAGGGCGGTCCGGGTCACGTCGTAATACTGTCTCCTGTGATGTTTGCCGCGTGGATAGGATTCCTCATCACATTTTTGAACATGCTTCCCGCGTGGCAGCTTGACGGGGGCCACATGGCGCGCACATTGCTTGGTGCAAACATGCACAAGTATGCCACGTATGCAAGCATGGGGGTGCTGTTCCTGCTGGGATACCACATCATGGCAGTACTAATACTGGTGATGAGCATGAGGAGCCCTAGCGCAAGTCCGCTTGATAATGTGTCTCCACTCACAAGGAACAGAAAGTTTGCATATGCCGGAATAATTGCGCTTGCGATACTGTGCGCGCCGCTGCCCTCGTGGATTACATCGTGACTGCTACCGTAGCAAGAGACGCGCCCCGTCTGATACTACAGCCACCTTTTGTCTTGGACCCTGCGTCTTTAGAATATAGTCCATCGAATGTTTGATTCCCGCAAGCGGGACTAGTCCGAGCTTTTTTGCATAAAATTCTGGAAGAATGGATACGAGTCCCGTCTGAAAACTCTTTCTCATCTCGGATAAAAACAGCAGACCTTCCATCCCGTCTACATATCTAGACGGATTCTGCAGTTGTCCTGCAGACAGCCTGCCTTCCACGTACTGTCTGAGCGCCTCAGAGCCCAGACCGTCCCCGCATTCAGCTACCAGTACTGCAAGGCCGTCCTTCTTTATCGCGCCTGCGCAGTTCCACAGGGACTGGAGCGATCTTGCAAGCGTGTCATTGCTAGAGTGCTTGCCGGTACTCACTATCACGCTTTTGTGCTGGCCTGCGTCACGTATCGAGCCGGACTCGAGCGTGTCTGCAGCAGACATGGTCTTTGCCGGATGGCCAGACACAATATCAACAATTCCTGCAGAGTTTGCAACTATCTCTATTGCGCCTATCTCAAACCTGTCTGCAAACTTTTTTGCCTCCTCAAGACTCTCTGTACGGTGTCCGGGAGCAGGCAGGTTTCCATGTCTCTTTGCATACGCAGAGAGCATCTCCTCTGCGCCAAACCGCCGCAAAATGCGCGTCGCCGCAGTCTCGTACCCAAACAGCCCGTCAAACTCGACTTCAGATA
This sequence comes from Nitrosopumilus sp. D6, assembly GCA_003724325.1. GTDB lineage: Archaea > Thermoproteota > Nitrososphaeria > Nitrososphaerales > Nitrosopumilaceae > Nitrosopumilus. Next base: position 18,880 of record RHFD01000042.1, read on the forward strand.
CAAACACTAGGTTGTCAGGATTCTTTGCATCAAACTCGCCTGTCGGGCAGCTTGCAGGCAGTCCTGCTCGGAGTGCTCCAAGTATCTTTGGATCTGCAAGTATCCGGGGCGGTGGTCTTGACTTTTGCTCGCACAGTGTAAAAAGCGAGGAGAGCATCTTTTGGATGGATTTAGAGTTGTGAAGCACCACCATATCTGTCTGTCCAAAAAGGTTCATCTTTTCGAGTTTTTCAGAGATCTCACTATCCTGTAGGATTTTGCCCTCAGAGTCTATCTTTTGCTCTAGATTCTCGGCCATTATATCCAGTACTATATCAGTCGGGCCATAGTTGAGCCAGATTTCAGGCATGATTATCACACAAGGGAAAACCAAATAAATCAAGCGTGGTTAACTTTGGTGTGGAGTTTGTAAAAGAATTTGCCATATTCCTCTACAAAAGCGGGATAATGAGGTTTGGCGACTATACCCTTGCCAGCGGCAAAAAGAGCCCATACTATGTGGATTTGAGGCAGGTTCCAGGGCACCCGCACGAGTTCCGGCAGATGATAAAGCATCTCCGGGGCATGATTGCAAAAGACGGCTTTGCCGACTCGATAGCATCAGTACCTACTGGCGGCACCATAATTGCAGCCGCGCTCGCAGTAGAGTCTGTCATGCCGCTAGTCTATGTGAGGGCCAAGCCAAAAGAGTATGGCACGTCTAGGCGCGTAGAGGGGGTAATACGCAAGGGATCAAGGGCAGTAATGGTAGATGATGTGGCAACTACTGGTGGCTCTGTTGCAGATGCGATAGCGGCGCTCTCAGATGAGGGCATTGCAGTATCTGATGCATATGTAATAGTGGACAGGCTCGAGGGGGCATCAGAGAGGCTTGCAGAAATGGGAACAAGGCTGCATTCTGTACTAGATGTGCGCAAGATAGCGCAAATACTTGGTGCAGAGGGGCTAGTAGAGCCCGGAATACTTGAAAAGTTCGGATAGTTGGCTACTCAGTCAAATGCCTTTAAATCATCATCTCATGTGTAACTCTGATTCTTCATTGCAGCCATTACCTGTAAAATGTGCCCGCTTTAAAACTATGAGTGGCATGCGCAGGCATGACAGGTTTCTGACTCGTAGTTTCTCCGGGATCATAAAGTGATCGTGTCACGATACCACAAAACTGCAGATCAGCAGGTATATATTTTTGATGAAAACTCTGAAAAAACATGACCCTAAAATACACCCCGGGCAAAGGTTGCAAGTGATGTCTGACTCTCCCGTAAGCAGGTTCTGGGCCTGTTTTTTCTCCCACTCGATATTTGCACTGTTTTGGACAATAAAGATGGAAAAGGTACAAAGGTGGATCTTGATTTCCATACTTTCTACGGGATCAACATATGGCGGTTTTTTTGCATATTTTGTGGCAGTAGAATTTGCAGAAAAATCCAACGTGCTGTATGACATGGCTTTTGTTTTTGGGATGATACTTTTTGGCATGGGAATCAGCGCCAGCATTGTACTGCCCATCTATTTCATGTACAAATGGGCCTCAGAGTACAATGTGGAGAACTTTGGATACGAGTCAAAGATAGAATGGAAAATGGGATCAAATACTAGGGATGCCCTGGGCTGATTCTTAATTATGGGGATGAGTAGTTTTGCATGCCGAACTTTCCGTGGCGCGATGATCCGGGATCGTCTCGGTGACTGACAGATATTTATCCAGACAGCGGAGAGTCGATGACATGTTTGTATGTTTTTGAAGTCCCGGCGATCAGATAAATAACAAGATCGCATGCTCCTGATGCCATTGTACGACACGAGGTACCAGTGTAAATAAAACAGAGCCGCAGTTTCATGCCGGCAGGTTTTTGCAACAGCACGATACCATGTGTGCTATCGAAGCTTTTGTGCCACGGCTGCAGCATCCCTGCTTGCCTCTACGTTGTGGGTGCGTATTATATCGGCGCCATAAATCACAGATGCCGCCTCTGCTGCAAGCGATCCTGCAAGCCGGTCCCCGGGATCCTTGCCTAGTATTGCCCCAAGAAACGACTTGTTTGAGACAGACACCATTACGGGATGACTCCCAAGGGAACCAAGTTTTTTGATTGCAGACAGATCCCTGCCTGTCCAGTCTGATTTGATCCTAGTGTATATTCCCCTGCCACTCTTCCTAAAGAATCCGATGGCCGGATCTAGCACCATTCCTGACGCGCCGGATTCCTTTGCAATGCGGATGCTCTCTTTGAGCAGCCTTCTAGTGGTTGCCACTCCTGCAGATACTGCTCCGGCATGGTACGCGCACAAGATTACAGAAGGGGAAAACTCTGAGACTGCCTGTCGCATCGCCTTGTCATGCTTTAGCCCCGTGACATCATTAATTATCTCGACGCCCTGTCCTAGCGCGGCGCTTGCCACGCCGGCCCTGCATGTATCAACTGATATTGGAAGATTTGTCGCATTCTGAATAATGCTGACGGCATCAAGTATTCTTCTGGTTTCTGTCCTCTCAGATATCATGGTGGAAAGATACGGCGCAGTAGACATGCCCCCAATGTCTATAAAATCGGCTCCCTTGTCTTCAATGCACCTTGCCGCATCCCGGATGCGTGACTTTGTGGTGGCAACTGATTTCTTGTAAAACGACTCTGGACTGACGTTGAGAATCCCCATTATACGCACCGGGTTGCTGCCACCCACCCTTACTCCCCCTATCAGAGCCACATGGTTTATCAAAAACCTAGGCAATTTGAGTTATATGGCAATACGCGGCTGGCAGAGGAGGTACAGTGAGATTCTAAGGGAGTTTGGGTATAGCAAAAAAAGAGATGCCGAGTCTGCCATACTGCTTGGCACCATCCTCAGGCCAAACGGCGCAAAAAAGATAATTGATGCAATGATCTCCGGGGCAACGGTACTTGTGATAGGCGCAGGGCCGTCACTTTCTGCCGCAATTCCTGCTATTCGGAATCTGAATGCAGTGAAGATAGCTGCAGGCAGCTCTGTCCGGGCGCTCGTGCAAGGCGGCATTACACCAGATATTATTGTGACAGATCTTGACGGGGATTTAAAATCCCTCGAGTGCCTTGCAGAAGAGTCAGTCTTTGTAGTGCATGCGCACGGAGACAACGCGGGGCGTCTGGCGCTTGCAGAAAAATTCAAGAGATGTATTGGTACTGCCCAGTCAGGCGCATGTGGTCGGATTGAAGACTATGGGGGTTTTACAGACGGGGACAGAGCCGTCTTTCTTGCGCATCACTACGGGGCAGCAAGGATAGTCCTGCTTGGCATGGACTTTGGCACCCGGATAGGCAGATACTCTGACACGCAGAGATCCGAGCGCCCAACAAAGCTCAAAAAACTCAAAAAAGGCAGGCAGCTCTTAGAGTGGCTTGCGAGCATTACAAAGTCAGAGCTATACACCACGTCAGGCCAGATAGCCGGGTTTGATAAAATCACATACAAAAAGCTTGCCAGCATACTAGAATGAGTTTAATACCCAGCCTGCATCTGTCAAGTCATGGGGTTCTCCGAGGAGCAGATAAGGGACATTGTATCCATTAGAGAAAACATTACAAGCCAGATCTTGCAGCACCAGGCAGAAATGGATATGCTTGAAAAAAACCTTGCAGTCCTTGACGAAGTGTTAAAGGGATCCAGTTTTTCAAGGGCATCGCAGCTTGCAGGCAGGACTGCAGAAATATCAGAGCCAGTAGAAAGGCCAGAGCCGGCAGGCGCCATACAGATAAAGCGTGAAAACGGGGAACTCATCGCAAATGCCAGTGTCACCTCTGATAACGTATCCATTGTTATTGACGGGGACGTGCACATAAACGAGGAGATTCCGCCATTCAAGTCGTTTTTCATAGGCAGGATAATCGGCGAGATGAGAAAAAAAGACGATACAGAGATCCAAGACGGCAGGCTTCAAAAAGAGTCGGCAATAGAGTGCATAATTAACAATAGCGGTCCGGACATTACTGAGATCATTATCAAAAACTATAGAACAAAGGAGAGAGCCGACGAGCTAGTCAACAGCGCCGGCTGGTCCTTCAAGAGGATGCTTGAAAAGGTCGAAAGCTGAGATGGATAGGATTCTAGTGCTGGACTTTGGCTCGCAATACAGCCATCTTATCTGCAGGCGGATCCGGGAGTTTTCCGTGTATGCAGAGCTGGTCCCCTTTGATATCAGCCTCGACGAGATAAAAAAGCGCGACCCGAGCGGGATAATTCTCTCAGGCGGCCCCTCTAGCGTGTATGGCGAGGGTGCTCCGCGCCCAGACGGCGGAATCTTCGAGTCAGGCCTGCCACTGCTTGGAATCTGCTACGGCCACCAGCTTGTAGTGGACAGGTTTGGCGGCAAGGTAAAGCGCGCAAACAAAGAGTACGGCTCATCCACGCTATTAATTGACGATGACGCAGGCCTTCTAGGCGGCGTCGGCAGGTCAGTGCGGGCATGGATGAGTCACGGTGACGAGGCAGAAAAGATACCAGACGGATTCAAGGTGATAGGGCACACTGATAGCTCGAGGGCAGCGGCAATAGCTATGGATGGCAAACCAGTCTATGGAATCCAGTTCCACCCCGAGGTGGTTCACACAGAACGCGGCTCTGAGATACTCAAAAATTTTGTGCTAGGGATATGCAGGGCAAAACAAGACTGGACCATGGAGGGGTTTGTAGATTCTGCCGTAGAAAAGATCTCAAAGGTGGATGGTGGCGTGCTGTGCGGTGTCAGCGGCGGCATTGACTCGACTGTCACGGCTCTGCTCATACACAAGGCCATAGGGGACAGATTAAAGTGCGTCTTTGTAGATAACGGCCTGTTGCGGCACGGCGAGCGCGAGGAGGTAGAGGCAATGTTCCGGGACAACTTTGAGGTGAACTTTACCACAGTGGATGCCGCAGACAGATTTCTTGACAGGTTGAAAGGTGTGACTGATCCGGAGGAGAAGAGAAAAGCCGTCGGCGAGGAGTTTGTCCGCGTCTTTTCAGAGTTTGCACAAAAAAACGGCCCGTTTGCATGGCTTGCCCAGGGCACGCTATACCCTGATGTGATAGAAAGCGGCGTCTCAAAGGGACCCGCATCAGTGATAAAGTCACACCACAACGTAGGCGGTCTTCCCGACTGGCTGAATCTAGAGGTGCTAGAGCCACTGCGCGAGCTGTACAAAGACGAGGTACGAAACATTGCCAGAATACTCGGGGTCTCAGAGCGGCTCCTCAAGAGGCACCCGTTTCCTGGGCCTGGTCTGGCAGTCAGGATAATGGGCGAGGTAACGCGCGAAAAGCTGCAGATAGCCAGGATTGCAGGCAAAATAGTAGAAGACGAGCTTGTAAAGGAGGGTCTGTATGAAAAGATATGGCAGGCATACGCGGCAGTAGGCGATGACAAGGCAGTAGGCGTGGTAGGAGACGAGCGAAGATATGGAAATGTTGTAATAGTGCGAGCCGTAGACTCTATTGACGCAATGACGGCAGACTGGACGAGGCTTCCACATAAACTCTTGGAGAGAATCAGTAACAGGATTACAAATGAGATAGAGGACGTCACATGGGTCACGTACGCCATATCTAGCAAGCCGCCGGCGACCATAGAACCACAGTGATGAATATGGATTATGACAGACTCTGCGACGAGATACTTGGCTGTGATGCAAAGATAAGATATGTGGGTGTGTACGACTATGGAGAGCTGCACGACAAGATGCAAAAAGGCGCAGAAAATCTGCTTTCAAGGGAGGAGACAGAGCTGTCGCTCTCCCAGGCAGTATACAGGTGGTCCACGCGAAAAAAGACCACGGAAAAAATAGGCAAGCCCGTCTTTGCGCTTGCAAAGTATGAAATGATCTACCGCATTACGTTTCCAATCGGCGGAGCTGGGCTGGTACTAGTAAGTACAGAGCTTGACGCCGACGTGATGGGAATCATTGACAAGGTCCTCGCAGTCAAGAACCGGCACTGAGCAGACACGCGCCTATCACTCCTGCAGAATCACCAAGCTTGTTGCGCACTATTGGCGTGTCCGAGCCAGAAAGAGAGCAGAGGCGCACAGACTGCACGCCATCTGTGTACAAAAAGTCAATCTTTGATAGGCCACCGCCCAGCACTATTATGTCGGGATCCAGTATACTAATTACGTCTGCAAGGCCGTACCCAAAGTTTTCAAGAAACTCCCTTCTCCACAAATCCAAGCTGCTGTCTTGTGATTTGAGTATCTCTGGAATGCTCTGCGAGACACCCGCTAGCTCTTTCCAGCGCGCCTCGAGTGCGGGGCCGCTAATGTACGCCTCTGCGCAGCCGCGCCTTCCACAGTGGCACCTGTTTCCTCCCCGGTGAATGGTGTGGTGTCCCCACTCGCCTGCGGCGCCTGCCCTGCCGCGGCATATTTTTTCATTCATTACCATTCCCCCGCCGACTCCGGTGCCCATTATCACGCCAAACACCGTATCAAATCCCACTGCTGCGCCCATCTGTGCTTCTGCAAGCGCAAAGCAGTTGGCGTCGTTTTCTAGCAGTATCTTTTTGCCCAGCCTGCCTTCAAGATCTTCCCTAAATGGCCGCCCCATCAAACACTGCATGTTGCTGTCTTTTACCAGGCCTGATTTTTTTGATACTGATCCCGGAGAGCACACACCTAGTGAAAACTCGTCTGCGCTGCCTGCCATCTCGGACACCAGAGACTCTATCACGTCAATTACCCCCTGATACTGCACAGGTGTTTTAACCCGTCTTCTATTAATCACATTAAGAGAGTCATCAAGCGCGACTGCCTCTGTTTTTGTACCACCCAGATCAATGCCTATCTTCATTGCAAGACTAGCCCATAGGTGGGCCGCCGCCTCCGGGAGCCCCGGATGTGGCAATTACATCATCAATCCTTAAAATCATACATGCAGCCTCTGTGGCTGACTTTATAATCTGCTCCTTTACTGCTATTGGCTCTACTACATCTGCTTCAAACATGTCTGCAATCTGTGTGTTTCTCGCATCGATTCCAGTCCACTTGCGGCCCTGGTTTTGCTTTGCGCGCAAGGTTGCCATTGTGTCAATTGGATCCATCCCGGCGTTCTCTGCAATGGTAAGCGGTATTGTCTCTAGGGCCTCTGCGTACTTTTTTATCGCTAGCTGCTCGCGCCCATCAAAGTTGTCTGCCCATTCCTTTAGTTGAGAGGCAGCAAATGACTCTGGAGCTCCCCCGCCTGCCACTATCTCGGGCTTTTCAATCACGTCTTTTACCACCATTAGCGCGTCGTGAATCGAGCGATCCACCTCGTCGATGACTCTTTGCGAACCACCACGGATGAGCAGTGTGACTGACTGGGGGTGCTTGCATCCCTCTATGAACACCCACTTGTCAGACTCGATCTTTTTCTGATGAACCAGATTTGCATATCCCAGATCGTCTTCTGCAAGATCATCAAGGCTGCTTATTACCCTGCCGTCAGTTGCCTTTGCAAGCTTTATCATGTCACTCTCCTTGACCCTGCGCACTGCTAGAATGCCGTGCTTTGCAAGATAGTGCTGTGCAATATCATCAATTCCCTTTTGGCAGACAAGCACGGTCACACCAGAGTCGTGAAGCTTGTCGACCATTCCCTTTAGCATGCGGTTCTCCTCTTCGAGGAACATCTGCATCTGCGTCGGGTCTGTAATTCTAATCTCAGAGCTCATCTCTGTCTTTTCAATCTCTAGTGCAGAGTTTACCAGCGCAATCTTTGCCTTTTCAATGCTAGTCGGCATTCCGCTGTGGACTATCTCCTTGTCTAGTACAATGCCCTTTATCACCCTAGTATCCTGTATCGAACCACCTGCTTTTTTCTCCACCTTTACATTTTCTAGATCCACAGCATACTCGTCGCCCTTTTTGGTCGTAATGCCCAGCACTGCATCGACTATTATCTTTGAGAGGGAGTCGCTGTCTTCGGATATCAGCTTTGACTGCATGCTAGTAGCGGCAATCTTGTAAAGCGATGCCTTGTCATCAGGCAGGATTTTTTTTGAGAGTAGCGAATAAATTTCAAGCGTCTTTTCTGCGGCCTTTTGGTACCCCTCCACCACAGTCGAGGAGTGAACCTCTTTTTTGAGTAGGTCTTCTGCCTTTGCAAGCAGTGCCCCGCCAAACACCACAGAAGACGTGGTTCCATCGCCCACCTCGTTGTCTACTGTCTTTGATATCTCTACAATCATCTTTGCGGCAGGATGCTGCACGTCGATCTCCTTTAGTATGGTGGCCCCGTCGTTTGTAATTGTGACATCGCCTAGCGAGTCAACGAGCATCTTGTCTAGTCCACGTGGTCCGAGGCTGCTTTTTACCAGATCTGCAACCATCTTTGCGGCCGCAATATTGTTGTGCTGGGCGTCTTTGCCCTTTTGCTGCAGGGCGCTCTCCTTTAGAACCAAGACTGGCCCGTTTGGTCCCTGCTGTATGGATGCCATTTGGATCCAGTCCCCTAAACCCCCCCTTTATAGTATTTCCTAGTTAAATGGACGGACATATCTGCGTCTTTTGACGTCAATTATTCCCCCGGAAAGAATCCTTATTGACGGCAGGGCCAAAAACGGCAGAAACAGCGGGATCATGTGCGGCCTTGGGAACCGGCAGCCCGAGTCTGCAAGAGTAGTAGTTATGCCCTCAAAATCTGCAGACACCTGCTCAAACGTGCGGGAAGACACAATGCCTGCAATCTGTAGGGGCATTGATGCGGCTATCCTGCCTGACTTTACCACTACAAGGCCGCCCTGATTCCTTACTAGATGGTTTGCAGCTACTGCCATATCAGAGTCATTTGAGCCAATTACTATCATGTCACCCTCATGAAAGCACCACGTGGATGCAAACGCGCCAATCTCTGCGCCAAAGTTCTCAAGGAATCCCACCGTACTCTTGCCAGTCGAGTTAATTCTGTCAAAAGAGGCCACCTTCCAGACATCAGAGTCAGGCGAGGCAGGTACCAGGCCGTCGCGCGTCACAAGCTGTGCAGAACCGGGCTGCGTAATTATCTCTGTTTGCAGGCGTATGGTGTTTGCAGTGACCTGGAGTTTTTTTGATCTTGCCTCAAAGTCTCTTGCAGAAAACCGGCCCAGCCGGACTGTTTTTTTAAGCCAGGACGGGATCGTTTTCTTTTTTGGGCGTGCGGTGATCTTTCTTTCAGATACTACTATTCTGCCGCCCACTAGCACCGTGTCTGGCGTAAATGACTCTGCAAATATTACAATGTCTGCAAGCTTGCCAGGGGCGATTCCCCCAAGATCGCGGTCCATGCGGTAATACTCAAAGACGTTGCGCGATGCCATGGCTGCCGCATCTGCCGGCTCTAGTCCGAGACGGACTGACTCGCGCATGCAATAGTCAATGTGCCCGTATCTTGCAAGATCAAGCGGATCAATTCCATCAGAGCAAAACATCAGGCGATCCCTGTACGTTCTGTGTGAGATTACCTCTGGTATTATCTCTGCGAGATCCCGGCGTATCGAACCCTCCCGTATCATTACCCACATTCCAAGGCGCAGCCGCTCTATTACCTGCTCGAAATTTATCGGCTCGTGGCAGGAGAGTATTCCAGATGAGACATACGCGTTTAGCTTTTTCTCACTGATTCCCGCAGTGTGCCCATTAATGATACAGTCTGCATCTAGCATATTCCGGAGCGACTCCATGGTGGTATGGTCGCGCGATGTCACCTTTGTCCACGAGAACACCTCGCCGAGTCCCGGCACGCGCCGGTGCCTTGCAGCGGATCTCTGCTGTCGTATAGAAAGGCTCTGGGAATTGCTGAATTTGGGATCGACTGGGATGCCTCCGGGAACAGTCTGAAATATGCGCACAGGCAGACCCTCGCAGAGATTTAGAAACTCGCAAAATCCCCTATACCCTGCAATGCCTGTCATGTCTATCGGATCAGAAAAGAGCGAGGTGACCCCGCACAGGAGCGTCTTTTTTGCAAACTCCCAGGGCGTTACAAACTGGTCAATGTGTATGTGCGGATCTGCAAGGCCCGGACCCACATGCCTTCCTTTTGCATCAATTATACAGGTATTAGGCCCTGCCGCGTGGGATGCATCTGGCCCGACGTATGCTATGCGATCCCCCGATATGGCAACCTGCGTGCCAGGTATCGTCTCGCCGGTGTATACTGAGAGCAGGCGGCAGTCCTTGATAATCAGGGATGCCTTTTTGCTGCCTGTTGCGACAGAGTTGAGCCGGGAGATGGAATCTGCAAGATCCGAATGCACGGTATGTGATCGGGCCTGCTCCTATAAATTCAATGCTTAAATTACGGCGGGCAAGGCTCAGTTGGTATGAACATCCCAAAGGTGATCAGAAAATACTGCGCAAAGTGCAAGACACACACAGAGCAAAAGGTGTCAATTTACAAGGCCGGCAAAAGGCGCGGCTCTGCAAGGGGTGAGCGCAGGCACGCCGAGCGAAAGCGCGGATACGGCGGGCAAAAGTTTCCAAAGCTTGCCAAGCCTGCAAAGGTGACAAAAAAAGTCACCCCGATAATGACGTGTACTGTATGCAAGAAAAAATACAACAAGACTGGAATTAGGATTAAAAAGTTCGAGCTGGTGGCAGCATGAAAAAGGATCACATCGAGATACCCGTGCCTTCTAGCAAGTTTCAAATGGTAAAATGCGGCGAATGCAGCGAGACGCAGGTGGTGTACTCGCACGCATCCACCCAGGTAGCATGCAACTCTTGCGGCAACACGCTTGCAGAGCCGACTGGTTCAAAGGCAAAGATAAACGGCGAGATTCTAGAGAGCGCAGAGTAAGTCATAGTCACTCCTCGTGTTGAGATTAAATGCAACCCTCCTGTCGTCAATTATTACATGGCGCTCCTCTACCATGCCAGACGAGGACACCTTTGAAGAGTTGACAAGCGAGGCGCCCGTGTAATAACATTTATTCCTTGCAGGCGGACCCGGCTCTATCTGCTGCGATCTCAAAAATTCAAGGGTTGATACGATTCCCGTCCACGCGCAGCCATCATAATATGATGCAATCTTGCTTACCATGTGGGGATCTAGCAGCGGCATATCACCTGACACGACAAGGACTGCTCCCTCTACCTGCTGTAGCGCATAGTGGAGATCCTCCACATAGCCTGTTCCCGAAGAGTCAATTATCCTGACGCCGCTGTCTTGCAGCAGCTTTTTGGTGCGCGGCGAGTTGGGGCTAGTAACTGCCAGCACTTCTCTAATATAGCCAGAGTCGCGCAGCGAATCAACTACGCGCATCACCACGGGCTTTGCATACAAGAGTAGCAGCTTTTCATCTCTTGAATCCATGCGCGTCCCCCTGCCGCCTGCCATTACCATGCCGATCATACCGAGACGAACACCACCATTGAGGCAAGCCTTGCAAGCTCGTTTGTAGCTCCAAGCACATCTCCTGTAATGCCGCCAAGGCTGCGCTTTGAAACTGCTAGTAAAAAGATGACAAGCACAATGCTGACTCCAAGCATCAAGAGCCCCGTGGAGCCTTCCAGCCCCACTACTACGACAAGCGTTATTGCAGCAGCTGCTACAAGTTTTTTCTTATCCCTCATGGAATCTACAAATGGCAAGCTAGAGCCGGGGGCTGCCGGGCTGCCAAGGGATGCCATCAATACCATTGCAAACTTTGCAAGCACCTCGCTTACTAGCAGTGCCCTGAACAGATCCGCCCCGCCTGCAAGGGACACGGCAATTATTAGCCCCGTCATGTATAGTATTATTCCCACCGTTCCTGCAGAGCCAGTCGAGGAGTCCTTCATGGCTGCAAGTCTTTTGGCTTTATTACCGCGCACCATGAGGCCGTCTGCAAAGTCTGCCAGACCATCAGCGTGGTGTACTCCGGTGAGTATTGCAATGGATGCGGCCACTAGCAATCCTACAAGAAGCGGATCGACTGCAAATGACAGCCCAAACGCGAGTGCGCCGACAATCAGTCCTATTGCAATACCTGCTACCGGAAACAGGTACATGTTTTTTGCAGTCTCTTCAAGTGTTGCACTAGATGACGGGATTATTGTAAGAAACGAGAACACGGATCTTATTCCCCTAAGCATGCACGTACCACCCCGCAAGATACAGCGCCGCAATTATTGGCATCACTACCATTCCAAGGAACAGTGCAGATGTGAGCCTCATTATTGATATGGCCTTGCGCACATGGAGTACTGCCGGCCCTGCTGCCCCGCCATCAAGTGTATAGCAGCCGGTCTTTTCAAGCCTAGTCTGCAGCGCGCCTGCAAGGGCAGCCATTGGATAGCCGGCGTTTGGACTCTGCGTCTTGCGGCAGTCGCGCAGCATTGTCCTGTACGAGCACCTCCAGTCGTGCCGCAGCAGCGCCGCAGATACAACCATCACAAGTCCCGTGAGCCTTGATGGGACATAGTTGAGGACAGTGTCGCATCTAGCGGCAAACCATCCCACGTCTTGAAACATGGCAGTCTTGTACCCTATCATGGAATCAGCCGTGTTTACAGTCCTGTATGCAAACGCGCCCGGCAGCCCTAGTAGAGCATAATAGAACATTGGTCCTGTGATCCCGTCAGTAGTGTTCTCGCTTATACTCTCAAGCACTCCTGAGAGGATTTCCTCTTCATCAAGATTGGCAGTGTTTCTTTTCACTATACAGGAGAGGCTAGCCCTTGCAGACTCCAAGTCGCCGCGCTCTACATCATACATGACATCCATGGCGTGCCGCTCCATGCCGCGCATCGCAATAGTCGTCTTGAGTAGTATCACCCCAATAATGACTCCTAGTATTATACCCGCAGTTTCAAGTATCAGGTTTAGCGCGACTAGTGGTATCACAACTACAGACACGGCTATCACTACCACTAGCACACCTCCTAGCCGCTCAAGGGACGGGGCGCGTCTTGCAAGTGGTACAAGCAGTGCAATCAGCGAGCCCATCCATGCAGTGGGGTGGTACCTGCTTTTTGGATCGCCTAGCAGTGTATCTAGGGTTAGCGCAAGTGATGCAACTACTATCTCGATCATATCATCGCCTCTATTTTTTTCATATCCAGGTTTTCCCTTGCAGTCTGTGCCAGCCTGTCAATCTCCCTGTCAATTTTTGGCGTATGGCGACCATCCCACACTCCTTGTCGTGCGCCAAGCGAGTCTTCTTCGGGCAGATTTATCCTCATCATGGGCATGACTCCAAGTACAGGGACTCGAGTGATGTGGTATAGCTTGCGGATTCCAGGTTTTAAGATTCCGGGATCGCCGCGGAATTTATTAAGTACAAACCCCCGCACCAAGCTCTTATATCTTGTCTCAATTAGTGACATGGTTCCTACCAAACTTGCAAACGAGCCGCCCCTTTCAATGTCAGATACTAGCAGTACAGAGGCGCCTGCCATCTTTGCAATGCGCATGTTTGCAATGTCGTATCTCTGCAGATTTATCTCTGCGGGACTGCCTGCGCCCTCGATGACTAGCAGGTCGTGGCTTTTTTTCAGGCGCGACATGGCGCTAGATATTTCTCTCAAAAGGGATCCCGTCTGTTTATAGTATTTTTTGGCGCGCATCTTTTTGCGGTATCTTCCTCCCACGTATATGGCGCTCAGGTCCTCGCCTAGCGGCTTTAGCAGCACTGGATTGAGATCAGGCGTAATCTCGCACCGCGCGGCGAGCGCCTGTACTGCCTGAGCCTGTGATATCTCAAAGCCTCTCCCCTTGTAGGCAAACTTTGACATGTTTTGTGACTTGAAGGGGGCCACGTCTATTCCCATATCTGAGAATATGCGGCACAGAGCTGCAACTAGCAGGGTCTTGCCTGCACCAGAGGATGTTCCCTGGATCATCAGCGCCTTCATGCGACTGCCTCCAGCGCCCGCAATAGCAGCAGGTTCTCCCGTCTGCTCCTCACTGCCACCCGGATGTAGTTGCTGCCAAGGCCGCGAAAGTTGGCACAGTCGCGCACAAGCACGCCGCGCTGCAGCAGTCTTTTTTGAAGCTTTGCAGAGTCGTGTCTGGTTTTGAGCAGCACAAAGTTTGCAGATGACGGGCTGCACTGAATTCCCGGCATTTTTGCCATCTTGTTTCTAAGAAACTCTGACTCTGTCTTTATTATTTTTCTCGATCTGGTCAAATGCTGCCTGTCTCTGAGTGCGGCGATTCCTGCCTCTTGCGCCATACAGCTAATGCTCCAGGGAATCTTTACATTATACAGTGTGCGCACTGCCTCCTTTGAGGCTGCCGCATACCCGACCCGGACTCCTGCGAGTCCAAATGACTTTGTAAGTGAGCGCAGCACAAACAAGTTGTCATATTTTTTCACCATGGATATGACTGACTCTTTGGGGCTTTGTGTCAGCTCGATAAAGCACTCGTCTACAAATACCATGCAAGAGTGTTTGGCAGCAGTAATAATTATCTGTGAGATCTGTCTTTTTGAGAGCATTGAGCCTGTCGGGTTGTTTGGATTGCAGACAAATACGCAGCCCCCGGCTGGAATCTTGGATATGAACAAATCGAGATCGTCTGCAAGGCTCATCGTCTTGAGGAATGTGATGCGGCATCCTGCAAGACGCGATGCTGCCTCGTACTCGGCAAATGTGGGGGCCGGAACAAGCACGCGCCTGCCTGAAATAAGAGAGCTGCAAAAGTTGTATATTATCTCAGTTGCCCCGTTGCCTGCAAGTATGTGTGCCCTGCCAAGTCCGGTATACCTTGCAAGCGCAGAGACGAGATCTGCAGAGCGCGCATCCGGATACTCGGCTGCTTTCCCGAGTCCCCTGTATAAAGCAGATACTGCCAGATTCGGAATGCCTGCCGGGTTGATATTTGTGCTAAAATCGACTATACGGGGGTTCCGGATTCCCATCGAGTGCCTGCCTCCGTGCGATACGGGCGTGTGTGATGTGTGGTTCACTATACCGGGTAATAGTACAATATAGTATATCTTTTGGCAGGGGCCAAAAACGGTTTAATTTAGGGCGATCAAAACCACACACCATGGAAAAAAAGAGAGTCGCGATAATAGGGGTGACAGGGTCTGTGGGACAAGAGTTTGTCCAGTCACTAGAGGGGCATCCATGGTTTGAGGTGACTCAGATCGCCGCATCAGAGCGATCTGCAGGCAAGAACTATCTTGATGCCATAAGGGATCCCGGAGGCATAATAATGTGGGGTGCAGACGGCGAGATTCCCGAGTATATCAAGTCGATGAAT
>RHFD01000039.1 GCA_003724325.1 Nitrosopumilus sp. D6
AGTCGCGCACCGCCCTTTTCATATCCGTGCCCTTTTTGCTGCCCGTATCCTCGTCTGCCTCTAATATCATCTGAAATGCATCAAGGCCTCCTTGCTGTACGCGTCCAAAGTCAAGCCTCGTTATACTAGAGCCTTTGAGAAATTTCTCACATTTTTTAATTCCATCAGTTATCCTGGTCTTGTCTGCACCCAGCCCTACAAGTGAGCACAAGAACATGTCGCCAGAGACTCCTGCTATCTGCGGATCAACTACCAGTACCATGTATTAGTGGGCATCAAAAATGCTTATAAATTCGCCTAATTGGCAGCCGCACAAGACAGGGCCATCTGCAATGGTATGATGCATACCGTGTCAGGGACAAATATCAGGATTATACTACGAGTCATTCAAGCTTTGATCCCTAGACAAGACGCGGTTTTGAGATGTTTTGATCCCAACATTGGCGCCGTGTTTTTTCACTAGATTTAATTACTAAGATTGGACAGCTTTGCTTGTGATTACAATAATCGGCTCTGGCAAGGTGGGAGGAGATGCCGCCATGTTCTCTGCGCTAAAGCGCCTAGATGACAGCATCTTGCTATTAGATGTGGCAAAGGGTCTCCCGCAAGGCGAGGCAATGGACATAAACCACATGCTCTCAGAACAGGGAATTGATGTGCACGTGCAAGGCTCCAACAACTTTGAGGACATGAAGGGCTCTGAAATAGTGGTGATTGTAGCAGGCTCTGGAAGAAAGCCCGGAATGACTAGAATGGACCTGCTAAAGATAAACGCTACAATAGTAAAGAGTGTGGTGGAGAATGTAAAAAAATACGCCCCCGACTCGATGATAATCCCGGTTACAAACCCGCTTGACCCGATGGCCCACATTGCATACAAGGTGTCTGGCTTTGAGAGGGGCAGGATCTTTGGAATGGGTGGCATGCTTGATCTCTCTAGATTCAGGCAGTTTATCTGCGAGGCGACAGGATATTCGCGCGACTCGATTCGGGCCCTCGTAATAGGCGAGCACGGCGAGAACATGCTGCCGCTTGCAAGATTCTCATCAGTGTCTGGCATTCCGCTTTCCTCGCTACTCCCAAAGCCAAAGCTTGACGAGCTGGTGCAAAATACGAGGCAGGTGGCAGCCAAGGTAATAGAGCTAAAGGGGGCCACAGTCCACGCTCCGGGAAATGCAATATCTGCCATAATCGAGTCAGTTGCAAGGGACAAAAAGCAGGTAATTCCAGTATCTACATCCCTTGATGGCGAGTACGGTCAGTCAGGTGTCTCAATTGGCGTTCCGGCAGTAATTGGAAGGGGCGGTGTTGAAAAGATAGTAGAGTTAGAGCTTGACGAGGAGGAGAGACGTGTGTTTGAGCAGGGTGTTGCAAGCGTAAAGGACGCAGTCTCTGGCATTGAGATCTAAGCATTTTTTTATCAAGGCATTCTAGATCATACCGTTGGAGCTTGACGAGATTCTAGAGTCGCTAAAGTCCGGGAAAACAACCGTGGCTTTGGCAAGGAGACTACTTTCACTTTACCATATAGAGGAGATAGAAGGGATTGCAAAGATAGACGTAAACAGGCAGAAGAGGAGGGGCATCCCCGAGGTAGTACTTGCAGAGACAAAGCAGCTCGGCGAGCTGAAAAAAATAATAAAAAAAACACTTGAAAAATCAGACCGCGTGGTAGTCTCGAGGATAAAAAAGGACGACTATGCCAAGATTGTCGCGCTTGCAAAAAGCCTAAAGATGCGCATCAGGACTGGTAGAAATTCATCTACAATACTAATCCTCAAAAAATCCCCCAAGCTGCGCGGCGCAGTGGGAATACTTGCCGCAGGCACGTCTGACATTGGCGTTGCAGAGGAGGCAAGGCTCATGTGCGAGGCGATGAACTGCAGGTGCGTCACAAGCTATGACGTCGGGGTGGCAGGAATTCAGAGAATGTTTCCCGAGCTAAAAAAGATGATAAGCGAGGATGTCGGATGCATAATTGTCGTAGCCGGAATGGAGGGGGCGCTTGCCACGCTGGTATCTGCGCTAGTTGACATTCCAGTGATCGGGGTTCCAGTCTCAGTCGGGTACGGGTATGGAAAAGGGGGGGTGGCAGCACTTGCATCCATGCTCCAGAGCTGCTCGCTTGGACTCTCGGTGGTAAACATTGACGGCGGGATTGCCGCAGGAGGAATCGCCGCAAACATTGCAAACAGGACTGCCAGAGGCGCGGCGCGTGCCGCAGGATCTCGCAAATGATATATACCATAATCTGACCAAGCTGTACAGTTGACTGGAAAACGAATCGTGCTTACTGCTGATCGCAGCCTGATGACTAACTATAGGGGCAACTTTTTGTACGGGTTTATAGCATGCGGCCCCTACGAGGTGCTCCCAGAGTGGGTCTTTGACAAGGTGTTTTGCCCCTCAGTCGAGACAAATCCTGCCACAGGCGAGGTAAAGGTGGCACAAGTCGGCCTGCGCAGAGTAGAGAGCTCGTTGATTCAGGGAGGATACAAAAGAGACGAGGTGTTCATGGCCCACCCAGAGATGCTGCAAAAGTCAATTGGTCCCGACACAAAGGTAGTGGGGATAAATGTAATGGATCCGCTTGGAATGGCACCTGTAACTACAACAATGTCGCCTGAAAAGCTCTCCTATGTGGCGATGAAGTTTAAAAAAATGTGCGCAGAGATAATACAGCTAAAGAAAAAATATGATTTCAAGGTGGTCGTAGGCGGCAATGGCGCCTGGGAGCTTGCAAAATCAGACAGGATGAAGATTCACGGGCTAGATACAGTTGTAGTCGGAGAGGCAGACGAGCT
>RHFD01000105.1 GCA_003724325.1 Nitrosopumilus sp. D6
TTGCCGTTTGGCCTCTCTTGCAGTATGATGGTTGCATGGATTATCTCCCCGTCTCTTTGAATCTTCATGCTCATCTCGTCTCCTACCGCCTTTGATCTCTGCAGGTGTATCAAAATATCGTCAATCTGCCTTACCTCTATGTCATCCACACCTAGTATAATGTCCCCGCCCACAGGCCATGTGGCATCATCAATTGTTACTGTATCGTTTGAGCCTACAAGTCCTGCCTTGTGTGCGGGACTGTCCTCTATCACTGTGACAATTAAAAATCCCACTGCCTCGTCTATTTGCAGCACCTTTGCAAGTTCCGTATCAATGTCGCGCCCAGAGATTCCGATCCACGGATGCTCGTACCCGCCGTCTCTTATCAGCGTGGGTATGATCTTGTGAATAGTCTGCGAGGGGACGGCAAATCCCACTCCTGTAAATTCGCCCGTAGTAGACTGTATTGCCGTGTTGATTCCCACCACCTCGCCGCGCATATTGAGTAGCGGTCCGCCAGAGTTTCCAGGGTTTATCGCCGCATCTGTCTGGATTACATCTGGTATCGAGTATCCCGAATCAGATGGCAGCAGTCGCCCGATCTGGCTTACTATCCCAGATGTCATTGATCCTGACAGTCCAAACGGGTTGCCGATTGCAGCTATTGCCTCGCCCACCTTTAGACGTGACGAATCCCCTATTGCCAGAGGATGCAGCATGTCTGTCCTTAAATCTACGCGCAATATTGCAAGATCTGTAAACTCGTCTGCGCCTATCACCTCTGCATCATATGACCTGCCATCAAGAAACGTTACAGTGACGCTCTCTGCATCCCTAATTACATGGGCGTTTGTGGTGATATGACCCCTCGTATCGTACACGAATCCAGAGCCCACGCCCCTGCCACTATCTGTATTGTCTGTCTTTTTGACATTGACTCTTACCACGCCGGGCTCTGACATCTCAAAGATCTCTACTAGGGACAGCTCTGATGTACGCAGAGGCGCCGGCTCTATGACATCTGCATACCCGTTACCTGTTATCTGGGGCGGCATGTCCGGCTCTGACGGGATCACAAAGATTACGGCAAATACTGCAACGGCAATTATGCCTGCCACTGTCATTCCAGTTGCCGCATCTGATCTATTCATCAGACACACTCTGTTTATTTTGTCTAAAAAGATTACTATACACTGATAGAGTCCTGTTTTTTGCCCTGCATAAAGTATGTTCTGCCCCTCCACACCACTGATGCACTCTTCATTCCTGCAAGGAATCCAAGTATTACCACTAGGCCTCCAAGCGGGGCAAAGGCAGCATAGGCTGTTTTCAGCCCCAACCCGGCGCGCGCCTCGATTGCAACTCCAACATAGATGAGGACTGATGCCACACCGGCCGTCCAGCACAGCACCATTGCCGGCTCGCCCCCTGCAAGAAGCGATGCCGCAAGCACGGGAAACGGGACAAACAGCAAGAATGCGACTGCAAGCAGTATTCCGACTGCCATCTTTTTGCTCTGCAGATAAAGCGGCACCATGAGCCTCTTTAGTGCATTCCACAGGCCAGACGGGTTGCGCGCCCAGACTGCCCTGATCAGGTGCTCTCCCCGGACCATCCTTATCTTGTAGCCTGCCTCCTTTGTCCTTTTTCCAAGGGCGCCATCCTCTATCATCTCTTCTCGCACGCCTTTGTGGGTTCCAATGCCCTCGTATGTCTCCCTTTTCAGTATGAAAAAGCTTCCAAAAAAGTACCCTGTATTTTTTGCAGGATTGTTTACATTGAGCGCAGAAAACCTAGTGTGCAAAAATACAGAGATCATGGAAAGTGATATTCTGGTCCAAAAGTCAAAGGTCTGCATTCGTGGTATCGCAGATAACGCGTCAAGCTTTAGGGACTGCAGATGTGCCACTGCAAGTGATATGACGTTTTTTGAGTATGTCGTGTCTGCATCTGTAAACAAGAGCAGCTGGCCGCTTGCCTCCTTGTATCCTTCCATGCATGCCCAGTTCTTTCCCATCCATCCGTCCGGCTTTGGCCCCGCAGATACGGGCACTATCTCGGAATGCTTTTTTGAACATTCAGAGATTATCCTGCCGGTGCCATCCTCTGAAGAGTCATCCACTGCTATTATCTCATAGTTCTCATAGTCTTGCGCGAGCAAAGATTCCAGACACTTGCCGATAAACTCTTCTTCATTTCTTGCAGGTAAAATCACAGACACCTTTGGAGAACTCTTTGAGGAATTCTCAAACACGTCAAGATACGGCGCCATCCTAAACGAGTCTGTCATGGACTTTATGAGAAATATCCACGCCCCTCCGATACCTGTCATGATTCCGGCAAGAACATAGTAGAGTATGTCATACATTTGACTCGATCTCTTTTTTGATTGCCTGTATAGCTTGCTCTGTGCCCTTTTTGATGTGTCTTGATATGATGCCTGTAAACATTCCCATCATGCCAGTCATTTGGATCTCCCAGACTACGTGCATGATGGTGGCCTTACCTGCCGGCTCGAGGAATATCGTCTTTTCTCCGGCAATCACACCGCCTGTAAACTTTGCAACTATTTTGCTTTCTGGCTCCAAGATGACTGTCTGCATACACTTTTGATCCCGGAACGCTATCGTAATCTCCCGTGTAGTGGTATTGCCGTCCCTTGAGATGTTTCTAATGCTCTTGGTACCCTTCCAGAATCTTGGCTCCGAGTCGATATCTGATATGACGCCCCAGACCCTGCCTGCCGGGGCATCTATCTCTATATCTGCTGAGATTTTTGCCATGCTGTGCGGGGCAATAGCGGTAAATATATTAGAT
>RHFD01000014.1 GCA_003724325.1 Nitrosopumilus sp. D6
TGCGTTGTTCATCATGATAAGCAGTTAACCTATTCACCATGGCTTGGACTTTGCTGTCTACGCCTTCTGAATTTTACTTTCGTCGTATGAGCCAAGTTATGTCGTCCGCATGTAGCCGTCCTGACAAATACTCTACAAACCCAAAAAAACATACCATGCAGTACGTCTTGCTTATATACAATACAGTGGTATGTATGGTATGACGCATAGACTGGCGCTTCTGGCACCCGCACTCGTGGTAAGTATACGGATTACGGCCAATTATGAAGGACCTCACACGCTGGGCGGGCAAAAAATCGTGCTGGTGTTCTGATGACCGATTCTCTTGACTATTCGATATTCGAGGAGGCATCCCCTCACATAAAGACTGACTATGCGGAGATCATCTGCGGTGAAATTACGGTGGAAGAACACAACAAGCTTTTGATCAAGGTTGTAAAGGAACTATTAGACAAGATAAGAGAGCTTGAAGGTAATCAAGATCCTGTTACAAAGCCCTCCATGCATGCGTAAGGAACCATGCCGCCGCATGGTCAGCAGCATAACATGCATGCACCGGCAGGATCTGTGGCAGGCTTGTCGCTTGTGCCGGATCCCGCGTTTTGACAAAGGCAGGATCCGTCCCTCAGTTCGGAGACGCAGGTGGAACATGGGCACAGACCGGTGATTGATCATTTTGGTAGGCCTAGCAGCAGGCACGGGGATTTTCGGGTATCCAGCTTGCAAGCTACGAGTGGAACAGGATAAACGCCGAGCACCACCTGAGGATATACAACTTTGAAACCATTACCGGGGTGTCTAGACACACTCGGCCATCGGCCCGGTTCCGATGGTCTGCTTCCGGGGATACGCCAAGGCGCCCATACCGTGCGCCTATCCGGACTATGTCACGGATCTGGTCGACGTGGTGGATTTGGGGCGGCTTGACTGCCACTACGACATGAAATATTATCGATATGAATAGGAAGTTTTGGGACTGACCTGTCCCCCATAGGAAGCACGGACGAAACATGGCCGTACGACCATAGCCTGTATCTTAGGTTCCAAGGAGACATGCCCAAGAAAGTCGACCATGGAAGACCACGCAAAATGAGGCTAAGATTTAATTATTCTGCAAATTACACATATACTGGAACCTAAAAAAGCGACACCACGGGATCATTACCCTCCTTGTCACTGTATCTTATCGATTTCACGCATAAAATGAGACGGGTCTGAGAGGGCCGGTATAGAGCAGGCAGATACTTTCAATTTTATCATATAAAAGGAGGTTGAGGGGTCTGGGAGCAAAAAAGGCATTAATTTATACAAGAATCAGAACCCAATTACATCATGGCAAGGCTCAGATACTGGAAGGTCACAGCAGAGGAGATGCTCACCATTACATACGACCAGGAAAAACTGATAAACTGGGAGATAAAGTGCTTAAAGTCAGATGCAGAGAGGTTTGTCGGCGTCTTTTTGTACAGGAACGGGACACCGTACGACTATGAATCAATAAAGGGCGTATGCCTGTACTATAACAATATCGAAAAGGCAGAAGTCGGGCGCGTCACTGCGGCGCTTGAAAAAAAATTCGGCGGCAAGGAGATGCAAAAAAGCGAGCGAATATTTCTAAAGGGATCAAAAGAGATATACTCTGCAGCCGAGATCGGCGCGCTTGCCATCCAGCTCGAAAAAGATCTCGAGGCAAAGGCAGTCATCTCGCTAGAGTTTGAGAATACAACTGCAGAGCAGTTAAAAGACTCGGGACTGCCAGAGGCAAAGCTGCTTCCCATACCAGGCGAGTGAAATGTCAGAGCTTGACACACGGGGACATATTGAGGAGCTCAGAAAGAGGCTCTTGCGAATTGTGATAACTGCCGGCATAGCCACCATACTGATACTTACTCTACACGTAGAGCCGTTCCAGGCAGGATCATACACCCTGTACTATGTGGTGCCGAATCCCCTGGATAATATTGCAGCACAGATTACCGTACACATGAAAAATACGCTGGTGCCAGAAGGTGTGCAGTTGATACAGACTGCACCGGGGCAGGCGTTTTTTGCGCAGGTGTACATTGCAGCACTTGCCGGGGCAATCATTACAATGCCCGTAATTGCAAGGGAGCTGGCAGCATTTGTCAGGCCGGCCCTCAAAAATACAGAGTCAGGCATTGCAAAAAGGATTACCGTTCCTGCAACGGTCCTGTTTGGCGCAGGAGGTACAATGGCATACGTGGTGGTGATCCCCTACATGCTTGAATTCCTGTACAAGTACGGTGAATCGGCAGAACTGGTGACCTTTTTGAGTATTACTGATTTTGTATCATTTGTAATGCAGTTTTTGCTTGCGTTTGGCATATCATTTCAGCTGCCCCTTGTAATGTATGCAGTGTCTGCATCGGGGCTTGCAGACAGAAAGTTCTGGAGGAGAAACCTCCGGTATGCGCTAGTAGGCATGGTCATATTTGGCGCGGCAATCACGCCTGACGGGAGCGGCGTCACCATGTGGTTTATTGCAGGACCCATGATCGCCTTGTATGTGGCAGGCATGGCCATAATAGAGCGCAAGTCTTAAAAAACGGTACATATACAGAGGAGTCATGTGGGATCTGGCAGGCTTCATAGGGGGATCAGAGTGGATCATAGTAGTGGTAATAGCAGTGGTGCTCATATTTGGGGCAAAAAAGATTCCCGAGCTTGCAAAGACGTTTGGCAAGGCAAGAGGCGAGTTTGAAAGGGGCAAGCTAGAGGGCGAAAAAGAGCTAAAAGACTACAAGGAAAAAGAAGACTAGTCAGATAGCATATAGTCGCGTAATACTAGAACGCATTGTAATAATCCCGAGATTAGCATTGTTATCAGTGTCATGCCGTCGCGCTCTGAGAAGTGTATCTTGATGCCTGCTAGTTTTGGCAGTGATCCAGTCAAGGCATGATCCTAGAGTATTTTTTCATGGCATACTTTTACCTAGGACTATCCAAGATATGTTGTACGTACGATATGACTCAAATCTAGAACATCAAGCAGACAAATGCTGCATTCATAGGGATTCTAATTTTATATCTAGTGCGCGTTTGCCTATATCAGTCGTCAAAATCAATCTATGACCGGAGCCTGGCAATTTAATAAAGGACATGTTGCAAAATATGACATTACTCATGCGTAAATCATCCAATTTGCACAAAATATCATTGATCGTTTTGATGACCAAGTCAGATTCATCATTAGAAAGTTCTGAAAAAATCTGTTCAAAATCTTCATGATAAATCAGAATACTATCTAAGTGTCTTCAACCAATTTATGCCATCCTCAATGTTTTTGAATGGCTTTCCCATTCTTCCCTCTGCAATGTCTTTCTTAAAACGCTTTACAGATTCCTCTTCTTCCTTTCCCCATTCTGATAAATCACTCATGCCATCATACTGAGATAATTGGTTATAAATGTTAGTTGTATGAAAATATGGGCATGAGATCATACATGCTTTTATCATCTCAGGCATGAGAGCCGACCGCATACAAATTCTAGTAAAAATTTACATCCAATCTAGAGGGCAAAAACTACAAGACTAACCAGAGAGCAGTTGTAGCGCATGCAGACAGTCGCGTCGCGCAGTACTAGAACGCATTGTAATAATCCTGAGATTGACAGACATTGTTATATTTGTCATGCCGTCGCGCTCTGAGAAGCGCATCTCAATGCTGCTCCCCTTTGCATCCCCGCCTATAAAATAAATCCCGTGCAGCCAGTCGCGTATCACGTGCTTTGCCATTATCAGCATGCTGCGGCCGCCTATACAGATGCGCTCCTCTGTAACTGACACGGGGCCGCGCGACGACCTTGTACGGACTGATTCAAAGTAGGCCGGGGCCAGATCCGGATAACGCGAATAGTCAGAGAATGCGGCAAACACGTCCTCTCTTTTTGCACTTACTGTATGCGATACATCAAACTTTGGCATCAGGCGCCCCACCGCGGGTACAAGTCGTGCTCTATTCCGAACTGATCAAGGCACTTGCCCACGCCGTGGTTTATTATATCATTAATGGTCTTGGGATGGGTGTAAAACTCTGTGACCGGTGGCAGGATTACGATGCCGAGGCGCGAGAGCTTGAGCATGTTCTCAAGATGTATCGCAGACAGAGGGGATTCGCGCGCCACTAGTACGAGCTTGCGCGACTCTTTTATCGTCACTCCTGCTGCGCGCGCAATGAGCGTGTCGTCGTATCCGTTTGCAATTGCAGACAGTGTCTTCATGCTGCACGGCACTACTGCCATGCCGTCTGTCTTGTGAGTGCCACTAGAAACACTTGATGCCATGTCGCGCTCAGCAGACACCTCGTCTGCAAGCGATCTTACCTGCTGCGCCGTATACGTTGTCTCCATTGCTATACACTTTGCCGCCCATTCAGACATTACAAGATGCGTCCTTATTTCGAGTCTTGAGAGCTCCTCAAGGAGCCTGATGCCATAAATGGCACCCGTGCTTCCCGTCATTCCTACTAGTATCTTCACGATGCTGTGTACGGGATGGCGCTATTTTTACCTATTATACGCAGATGCACATCCCGGGATCAGGCCGGTCAGGAATTGCAAATCCTGCCTGCTAGAATCATTTACTGCTCTTGCATGTCGTCTTGTGGCTCTATCTGCCTTCTGCGCTTTAACCACATCGAGATGGCGCCTGCAGCCATTGCAGTAAGCAAAATTATGCCTGCTAGTTGGAGCTCAAAGTGATACAGCATGGCACGTATTATAATAATAGTCAAGAAAAGTCTTGTGATTGGAGCCGGGAATTACGCTTTGCAGGCAGAAATCTCCACCCCGGGCAGGATGAGCCGGCATGGCAGCCCCACACATGAAAAACACTATTAATTCCCGCCGTGTCCACATGATACATGATAAGACGCGCAGAGATTGCAGAGATAGTAGAAAACTATTCAGACGTCAGAATAGGGGTGCTTGGGAGCCACTCTGCACTAGAAGTGATGGATGGCGCAAAAGACGAGGGCTTTGAGACTAGGGTGTTCTGCCAAAAGGGAAGAGAAGAGCCGTACAAAAGGTTTGGGCGCATTGCAGACGAGATCACCGTACTGAAAAAATTCTCAGATATGGCATCGCCCAAGATTCAAAAAGAGCTGCGCGACTCTGATACCATTATCATACCGCACAGATCCCTTACCGTATATCTCGGGTACAAGACGATTGAAGAGAAATTCAAGGTGCCGATATTTGGAAACAGAAAGCTGTTCCAGGCAGAAGAGCGCACGGCAAAAAAGGGCCAGTACTATCTCTTAAAAAAGGCGGGAATAAAGTATCCCAAAGTGTTTGCAGACCCAAAAAGAATAGACAGGCCGTGCATTGTAAAGGTACAAGAAAAGAACCGGCCACTTGAGAGGGCGTTTTTTACCGTATCGTCATACCGGGACTATGTGGAAAAGTCAGAGTCTCGAATAAGACAGGGAATGATATCAAAAAAAGACCTTGCAAAATCAAGCATTGAGGAGCTAGTCATAGGAACGTACATGAACTTTAACTTTTTTCACACGCCCATCTCAGAGCAAGTCGACTTTGTAGGAATAGAGCGCAGACTGCAGACTAACATACACGACTATAACGCCCTGCCTGCAAGGCAGCAGCTTGACGTGGATGTGGACCTGCAGAATATCGAGGTGGGTCACACACCTGCCAGCATCCGCGAGTCCCTGCTTGAAAAGGTGATAAAGATGGGCGACAAGTTTGTCGCAGCCGCAAGAAAAGAGTACGCTCCCGGAATAATCGGTCCGTTCTCGCTGCAGAGTGTAATCACAAAGGATCTGGAACTTGTTGTGTATGACGTGTCGCTGCGCGTACCTGGCAACCCCATAGTTGCCACTACTAGCCCGTACACAAAGTATCAGTATGGCACCACCTTTGGAATCGGCAGGCGCATTGCAATGGAGATCCGCCGCGCCCAAGAAGAGGGCAGGCTTGGAGAGATTGTGACATAGGATGCATTCAGGCCACATGCCCAAGATGATGTAAAACTGCAGATCCGATCCCGTACGATTATCGTGTTTCAAGGTTTATATGAAATACGCCAGAAACGGCAGTACATGTCAGTAATTGAGACCGTCGCAGACACAAACAACCCGTTCCTGTCTAGAAGGGAGATTGTCTAGAGGCAGTAGAGATGATCACAAAAGAGTTCAACCTAGACGGCAAGCTGGTAATACCGATGAGGCTAAAGACCCATGTCGGCAAACCCTTAATCACCGGGACGTTTTACGTGTATGAAGACGAGGTGCTTGCAAAAAAGCACGTGGATCCGACCATATTTGCAAGACTTGAAAGGACAAAGGCTGCAGAAGCTGCAAAAGAAGAGGCTCCTGCAAAACCAGATGATGCTCCCGCAGATGCAAAAGACGGCGCTGTAAAAGATTCTACCGATGCGCCCACAGATACACCTCCAAAACCAGATGATACTCCCGCAGATGCAAAGCAGGTAGATACACCTCCAAAACCAGATGATACTTCCGCAGATGCAAAACCAGACGAGGCCAAGAAATAATGGCCAGTAGAAAGGGATCCAGCCCCAGCGTCTACAAGTACTTTACAGTAGAAGGCTCAAAGATAACAAGAATTAGAAAGATATGCTCTAGATGCGGCAAGGGCGTCTTTATGTCAGAGCACAAGGACCGCCACACATGCGGCAAGTGCGGACTCACAGAGTTCAAACAGGACTAGTATATTTTTTTCCTCTTTATCTTGGCGCTCTTTTTCTCCAGCTCGTCAAGCTTTGAGACAAACTCTGGCGCCAGCTTTATCTTTGAGAGTGACTCTGCTGAGAGCTTTATCGTGTTAGAGTCAAGTGAAATGTTTGTCTTTGGCAGGTTTTTCTCAGACCACAGCCGGATTGCCTTGTCTTCTAGCTTGTGATCCCGGAACCCGGATGGAAACTTTTTTGTAATGTGCTCTAAGAGTGTGCGATCCCGGAATACTACACGCGGCTCAAAGAGGCGCGTCTCATCACTGTATACGTTTTCAAAAATGCTGCCAGATATCTCATCAGAGAGCAGGTCCATCCGGGATATCCTGCTCATCAATTCCAGATAGTGTAGAAACTCGTGCGCAAGTATGGCATGTATCGTCCCCCTCAACCCGTATGCGACAAGCGGGGCAGAGACCTGTATTACCACCTGGAACCTCTCCTCAAACACGACAGGGATGGTCCTGGCAAAAAGAATGCCGTACTCGTACGAGTTGGGATCCGGCGCAGATACCACAAGTGAGGGCTCTACATATGCCACAGGGTATCCTATCCCAGAGGCCTTTTCAATCCTGTTTATGCCTGCCACGGCAATGGGAAACCGCCTCACTATGGAATCGTATATGGTATTGGGGATTTGTCCCTCTGTACGGGCGTTTTTGAGGCGAATTAGCGGATCCAACGGCTCTTCTACATTTGATTGCTCTAAAAATGATGTGATCAGGATTTGGGCTTGCCGTGACTTTTCTTTTTGCGCCTGACTGCCCGCTGGTCTGCGTGCCTCTGGTGCTTGTTCTTCTTTCTTTCCGGCATGACACTGCCTGACATACGGCTCTAGTTAATTGTTATCATTGATACATCCACAAAGTCAAACTCGAGGCATGTGCACGGAGCGCCCAATACCTGCGAGATGCTAGGGGACACCTCATCACCGCTTACAAACCGCTTGATTGGAAGCCCCCCGTCTGCCCTCATCATCACCTCGAGTGTGTCTTTTTTCCTCTTGTAGCGTATGGAGTGGATCTTTTTCTCAGAGCGCCTGCCAGACTTTTCATATACGGCCACAGTGGCGCCCGCAAGTTTTTTCAGTTTTTTGAGATCCCCTGTTGCAGGCACACTCATCTGCACAGTTGATACAAAGCGCAGCGGTCCCCTCGGCGGCCTGGAAACCATCCCCATACATCCGAGGCGCACAGAGTCTAGCACCTTTGATCGCAGGCGTATCTTGCGCCGTCTAGGATTTTGAATCCGCGCAAAAAACGGCCTCCCGGATCCAAGTACCAGGCTTGACTTGTCCTCTCCCCCCACCCATGTGAACCGCGCCACACTCCCACCAAGCCGCCCAAAGAGAAACTCTGATATCTGCCCCTCTACACTCTCATACCCTGAGAGGCCGTGCCAGTCGCACTTTGCGCATCCGCTGCCTGCGCAGTCCTCACAAGACTTTTGCTTTTGCGTGACTCCTCTCTGTACCTTTACATATCTTCCAGAGACTATCACCGATCTCGAATGTACAGAGCACGACCTGTCCCTCATGTTTAGTATAACGGTGAGATCCGGCCGTAGCGGGTCTGCCCTGGCGCGCGTCCTCCTTGAGAATATTCTTCCCAGCTCTTTTGTAATGTCTGTCTTTATCCCGTCTGCCCCCCTCAGCCTGTACCTTGAGCGCACTTGGTCGTCCCTGTCTATTACTGACGGCCTCACCATACATCCCACCATAAATGACTCAAACTCGTATCCTGATGCGGCATCTGTCATTAATTGCGCATAGTGCCCTAGATCCCCAAACAGGCCGCGGCATATGTGGCAGCGCCCTGCAGGTTTACCTCCCAGGAGCCGCCTGCCAAGCAGCCTGTTTGAGCGCAGGCGCAGCCTCTTTGAGAACAACCGTCCAAGGCACTGCTCGCATAATTCGTACTCTTGCAGAATTCTGCCGGCAGACAGTGCCGCCTCTTTGTATCTTTGCACCTCAACCCAGACCCATTCTTCTCAGCGTGCCTTGCATCTGCCGCCCCTTTGCTGCCTTCATCATGTTTTTAGAGTTCTTGTAGTTTTTTACCAGCTCCTTTACCTCTCCTTCCGGCCAGCCAGAACCGCGCGCAATCCTCTTTACCCTAGACTGGTTTAGCAGGTCTGGATCTGCCTTTTCTGCGTTTGTCATGCTCTGTATTATGTATCTCCACTTTGATATGCGCTCCTCCATCTGGTCTAGCTGGTCGTCTTTGACCATTCCTGAGAGCCCCGGCATGCTATCAAGAAGGCCGCGCAGCGAGCCGACCTTTGTGACATCCTCGAGCTGGTGAAAAAAGTCCTCCATGCTCATCTTGCCGCTTGAAATTCTCTTGAGGCGCACCTCGTCACTCTCATCCTCAAGGCGCTTTGCAAGGTCTAGTACTGCCTGCACATCACCCATCCCAAGTAACCTGCCTACAAACCTGGTCGGCGAGAACTTTTCAAGGTCGTCAATCCTCTCGCCTGTGCCAATGTACATTATCTGGGCCCCGGTGGCAGCAGATGCGGCAAGCGCCCCGCCCCCCTTTGCAGAGCTGTCAAGCTTTGTCACAATCACCCCTCCTACCGGAATCGTCTTGTGAAATGCCTCTGCCTGGCTGTAGCACTGCTGGCCAATGGTGCCGTCAATTACAAGCAGCGCAAGATCCGGCTCTGCGGCCTTTTTTATCTGCGACATCTCATCTAGCAGATCCTTTTCCTCCTTGTGGCGCCCCGCAGTATCAACTAGTACGACATCAAGGGGCTTGCCTGCAAAGTGTTTGAGGCCGTGCCTTACTATCTCTGGCGAGTCCTTGTTGTTTTCCTCACCGTACACCTCTACGTTTGCCTTTTCACACATTGTGCGCAATTGTACTAGCGCGCCGGGCCTGTACGTGTCTGCCCCCACCACTCCCACTGCATACCCCTGCTTTGTGAGAAACTTTGCAAGTTTAGAGGTGACTGTGGTCTTGCCGCTCCCCTGTATTCCAAGTAATACTATCTTGTTTTGCCTGTCAGGCTTTAGCTCAAAGTCAGACTCTTCTCCCAGCAGTTTTGCAAGCTCGTCATATAGTATCTTTACAATGTGATCCTTGCGCGAGAGTCCCGGCGGCGGCGTCTCCCCGAGCGCCCGCTCTTCTAGCTGCTTTGTAATATTTAGCACCAGACTTACGTTTACATCTGACTGTAGCAGGGCCCGCTGCACGTCTCGCGCGAGATCTTTTATCAGCTCCTCGTTGATATCAGAAGACCTTACAATCTTTTTTATCGCGGCGCCCAGTGTGTCCTTTAATCCGTCAAGCATCTATTCCAGCTCCGCACCAAGTATTTCAAACCGTCCTCTATATTTATCCCATGTTTTTCTGTGGTTTGTAATCCTGATGGCCCTTGAGAAGAGGGGAGAGTCAGTCACAAACGTCTCTGCCTCTCCACCCTCAAAATCCAGATTGAATCCGTGCCGCTCAGAGAGCTTGCCAAGTGTGGCAAGATCCTCCCTAGTTATGCTTTTTCCAAGCCACGACTCGTCCAGACCTCCTGCAGAGACTGATGACATGATAAACTCAAATCCTATATCAAGCAGTTTATTCATGTATTGCTCTGGTTCTACACCCCATAATGGTGAGACAAGCTCTAGTCCCGCATCAGAGCATGCGCTCTCAAACCTGTCCATTTGAAACCTGCTTTTTATTCCGCCGTGAACCAGTCCCTCTATCCCAAACTCTTCTACTGCCTGCGCAAGCAGTGTCTTTAGCGCCGCTAGCTCCTCGTCTATATCATCAGAGTCAGACTGTATAGTAATCTGTGGAATCCCCAGCGAGTGCGCCTGGAGCGCAGTCCACCTGATGTTTGGATGGTGTAAAAGCAGGCTTTCATCAGACCTGCCAAATATGCTCAGCAGGCATGAGACATTATGATCCTGTATCTTTGCGGCATGTATAGCATATGTGCTGTCCTTGCCGCCAGAAAAGAGCGCCCCCAGTCTCATTTTAGATTCCTTTGGATGCTTCATTACTCATAATCCTCATCACGTATCAGTCGGCTTTTCCGGTCATCATCAGCATCCGAGCCTTAGCTCTTTACGCGCATGATTTTAGTCTTGTCCATTACCACCCAGTACTCTACGTTCTGGCCGTTTTCGAGCTTGCCTTTTACCTCTTGGTCTACCAGCGTGACATCAATTGTCTCAAAGGTCTCTGAATCCATCACCTGTACAGTCTCGCCGTTTATTGATATTATCTGTCCTGTCTTTTTGTTAATCATTGGCACGTGTATCTGCATGCTGACTGGCCCCACATGCGGCCTCTTTTGTCCGTCAAATATCCCCTCTGCTACAATACGCGCCTTTGCAGCTCCGTGCTTGCCGGGCTTTGAGGTGTCATACTCTACAATCCTGCACGGCTCGCCGCCTGGCTGATCAGAGTGAGGTAACAGTATGTATGAGCCGATCTTTAGGGAACCAAGATCAGAGGGCTTGCTCATGAAAAAACATCTTTTACACGAATATTTAACCTTTTTACTTTAGCTGATCAAGAATCGAGAGACTCATCAGGTTGGTCATTGTAAGACCCTTTCTGTTGACGTCGCGGCGCGTCTGCTCGCAGTATTTCTTGATGCTCTGGTGGCTCTTTTCGCTTGCCACCTCTATTACTACAATGTTTTGGGCGTACGGAAACTCGAATCTTGAGGGCGTGGTGCAAAACGTCTGCATGCCGCCCATTCCTGCGCGCGAGATCTTTTCGCGCTTTAGCAGCAGGTTTGCGATCTCTTGGAAATCCTCCCTGTTCTCGCCGTACTCTACATAATACACTGATACAAAGTTAGTCTCCCCGACAACCTCCCTTGAGAACAAGTCGTCTCTTACATCAAAGACAAAGGACGTCTTTTCCTGGTTGTGCTTTGAGAGATCCCGGCAGGTTGATGCCCCGTCAAGAAACTTTGCAAGCAGATAGTGGTTTGTAGAGTCTGAAAAGTACGGCTTGCTCTCGCTTGAGAACGTGCCGGTAACAAAGTAGAGGCTGCTAATGTTTTTGGAGGCGATCCAGAACTCTTTTAGCTCGACGGACTCGTGCGTATGCAGGTACGGGGCGCAAACATACCCCGAATGGGACAGCTGCTGCTTTGACATCAGAGTCGAAAAACCTGCCAGAGTATTTATGCTTATAGAGATTGCAGGCCTTGCAGCCATGGTTTTTTAATGGTATGAATCCCCGCCCTGTTGTCCCAAGCTAGCTCAGCCTGGTAGAGCTCCTGGCTGTAGTTGCCGGCCCTGGCTGGCTCAGACAGCACATCAGGCATACAGACACCGGGTTGTCGAAGGTTCAATTCCTTCGCTTGGGACCACAATCAAAATGCGCTCGAGTGCTTACGCTATACCAACAACAAAAATATACAGTTTAAACTCTAAAGAATTCTACTGCTTATTCGTATTTTTTGACCTTTTGTGCGGCAGGGCCTTTTCTTCCCTCGCCGACCTCAAACTCGACTTTATCCCCCTCGTTGATGAATCCTTCAACGTCTGTCTTGTGGACAAACAGATCGTCTCCATCATCTCGCTCGATAAAGCCAAAGCCCTTGGTGCGGTTGAACCACTTTACGGTGCCTTGTTCCATGTAATCAGGGGCGGATTTATTCGGTATATTAAGTTACAGCACATATCAGGGTAAGCGGTCAGGTCTGGCACGAAGATGATGTTTGAAGTCAGGCGTAGGCGGTTCAATCCAGTGCCTATGACGATGTAAAACTTCGCGAGCGACCTGACCTATTACATATCAGGTGTATTAAAAGTCCCTGGGGATGTGCTTGTTCTCCTTTAGCCACGTGACCTGGGGGAGTGTAAACCTCCACACAATATCTCCCCTCTCTTTTTCCTTAAAGTCCCACGGGGCGATAATTACAATGTCATTGTCTCGTATCCAGACCCGCCTCTTTAGCTTGCCGCGTATTCTGCCCCGCCTGGTAATATTGTCGGCGCACTTTATCATTACGTTTTCTCCCCCGAGCATCTTGATGACCCTGCCAAACAGCTCGCCTTCTTCTGGCAGACGTATCTGCTTGAGGGCACTTTCATTTTTTACCTGGCGCTTTCCCATGAGTCTGTCTGGAGATGTAATGAATATAACTTGTGAGGTCAAACGCAAGAGATTTTATCAGCTGTATGAGAACACATCTGTGGAGTTTGAATGCGTTGATGAGTGTTCACAGTGCTGCGTGGAAAGAGAGTACTATCCAAGCAAGCAGTTTGGAAAGGTGGGAGTGCTGTTACTTGCAAGTGAAAAGACAGCAATCAAGTCGCTTGCAGACGCTGCAGGCATCAATATAGTAATACTGCCCAGAATCGGCATATCACATGGCGACTCGGAGCCAGACGTGCTTGCATACCAGCTGATGGGAATAGAGCAAAACGGCAACACGTGTCCGTTTCTTGACACATCTGGTAAAACAAAGTCCCCGCACGGCGGACACCCGTGCAGGATATACGGCGACAGGCCGCTTGCATGCAGGGCGTATCCGCTGATCGAGTCCAAACCTGTGACGCTTGACTCAAAGTGCAGGTTTTGCAAGGAATGCGGCCATGCAGACGGCAACCTTGACTCTGAGATTAAAGCGCTTGCAAAGATAAAGGCAGAGATGAATCCCGGGAGTGGAAAAGTCTGGAGATATGCTACCGGCGTATGCGAGCCAGAAGATGCAGGTGTGGCAGAAACAGGATGGAAGGCAGACTAGGGATTGATTACTGCGCGCCCGATTATCTTGCGCGCCCTCAAATCAGAGAGCGCATCGTTTGCATCTGCAAGCGCATATCTCTTCGAGATGACAGACTTTATGACGCCTTTTTTTGCAAGATCTATTAGCTCTGTCATGTCTGAATAGCTGCCAGTATAGGCGCCCTGGATTGTAATTGACTTTAGCGGAATGGTGACAAGTGAAATCTCAAGTGAACCGCCAAACAGTCCCACCAGCACCAGGTTCCCTCTCTTTCTGAGTACTGCCAGCGCCGTCTTTACCGTGGGCGGCGCATTTACAAAGTCAATTACGCTGTCTGCGCCCTTGCCCCCGCAGATGGAGATTATTTCCTTGATGGGATCCAAGTCCTTGTCACCGGTATTTACCACATAGTCAGCCCCCATCTCTTTTGCCATGTCGAATTTTTTAGGATCATTATCAACGCACACTATCTTTGCCTTTGTCACTGCCTTTGCCAGCTGTATTCCCATCAGCCCCAGGCCTCCTGCACCCACTATAACTAGAAACTCCGGCGAGCAGGCATTTGCCTTTTTGACTGCATTATATGCAGTCAGCCCAGAGCATGCAAGCGAGGTTGCAGAGTCCGGATCAACTGCTCCCAGTCCTGCCAGATATCTAAAGCTTGGAACCAGTACATACTCGGAATATCCGCCGTCCTGAAATATTCCCATCGAGCGCGGGGCATCACACAGATTCTCGCTTCCTGCCAGGCATCCGGGGCACTCTTTGCAGCCGATCCATGGAAACACCAGCACAGAGTCCCCGCGTGAGATTCCAGTGACTGCATCGCCTGTCTCCTCTACAATTCCTGCAATCTCGTGTCCGGGAGTAACAGGATACTTTACCCCCCTGTCTGTCACCTTCATAAACTCCCCATCACCTAGATCATAGCCGCCCTCCCACAGGTGCAAGTCGCTGTGGCATACACCCACTGACTTTACCCGGATCAGTACCTGCTCGCCGCGCGGGCTAGGCGTCTCTGACTCGTTTATTGCAAGCGGCTCGTTTGGACCTGTAATCCGGGCGGATTTCATACGGTCTTGTCCCCTGTTATAACAATATAAGAGTTGACAGGATGTGAGAAAAAAATAGAGCCCCTAGATATTATTGAGTACAACCTGATTCCATATATGAGCGAACCAGAGAGCATCTCACAAGAGCCGGTAAACATCCTGTTTAGTCCGTCGTCAGTTGTAAAAAAGGACGTGTGGGACATTGATCTCATATACATACTCGACTTGCTGGTAAAAATTCTTGAGAAAAAAGACAAAAAGGATCTAAAGGTTGCAGGAATGGCCGCGCTCTCCTCGTCTTTGATTTACAGGATGAAAGTAGAGAGCATCTTTGCGCTTCAAAAGGCCGCAATGGAGAAGAAACCCATGCATCAGAGGACTGATGTAGACATACAGCTAGTAAACATACCGTTCAGGCACGAATCAACGTATCCCGTATCACTTGATGATCTGCTAGAACTACTGCAGAATCTAATCGGCACGATTGCAAATCCAAAGACTAACAGGAGAAATCTCTACATCGAGCCTCCTGCGCCACCGGATTTTAAGGATTATTTCGTATTTGAGAATGAGATTGGCAAGTACCAGGATCTAGTCATGAGAAAGATATTTGCACGGGGATCCGGGCTGCTACAGGATATAATAGCAGATCTTGACGATCTTGACTCCATCCGGTGCTTTTTTGCCGCGCTCTTTCTTGCCAGGGACGAAAAGGTAGACCTGTCCCAGTCAGGAGATGACATCTTGATTACAAGAATAGAGGGGGCATAATTGGCTAGAATCGAGAATGCCGCAGAGGCTACTGCTAGAATCGAGGCGGCGCTATACGCGGCAGGAAGACCCCTAAAGATGGAGGAGATAATCAGGGCATCAGGTACTGAATCCCGGATAAAGACACAGGGGCTGCTAGAGGGAATAATCAAAAAGACAAGGTCTGCGTTTGTGGCAATAGAGATAGCAATGCTTCCAGACGGCTCGTATGTCTTTCAGATAAAGCCCGAGCACAGCGCCAAGGTAAAGAGATACGCATCAAGACCACTACTTCCAAACGCGACACTCAAGACGCTCTCATACATTGCATACAGGCAGCCGATATCATCAAAGGAGCTGGTATCTACGCGCGGAACAGGCGTCTATGCGCATCTCAAGGAGCTGCGGCAGCTAGACTATATCAGCCACCAAAACGTCGGGCGCCTCAAGATATACACCACGACTGAAAAGTTTCAGAAATACTTTGGCATCAAGGGCGACGTCGAGGATTTAAAGCAGAGACTCTTCTCAAAGGTGAGAAAGACGGCAAGCAAGGGCAGGCCGGTGCCGGAAATTCCCGTGCAGTAGCGTTTTGTATAAATTAGAGTGGCACAAAGACGCATCTGTGAGAAAATCCGTAGAAAACCTGGCAACAAGCAAGATAACAGGCGGGCGCAGACACCCACTCAGAACAAGGAGAAAGTACGAGACAGACAGGTATCCAAACGAGGCAATAAACGGGGCGCAAGTAACCATAACTAGAAGGGTGCGCGGCAATAACAAAAAGACAGCTCTAAAGTCAATTGATTTTGCAAACCTTTCATCTAGTGATTCAAAGGTAACAAAAACAAAGATACTAAAAGTTTTGGAAAACTCTACAAACAACGACTACAAGAGGCGCGGAATAATTACAAAGGGCGCCATACTAGAGACACAGCAGGGCAGGTGCAGGGTCGTATCAAAGCCGGGACAGACTGGAATCGTCAACGCCGTGCTGCTAAAGGATTGAAATGAAAGACTACGAGCATGTCGTGGTGTGGCTGGATTATTTTAACAAAAACCTAAAGAGATCAAAGGGGCGCAGACAGCAGATGGAAAAATGCATCTATGATCCCTCGCTCAAAGAGCTAGTCGAGGCGACAAAATCCGCAGGCATCGAGGTGACAGAGTCAAACGAAAAGGTCCGATACCCCAAGAGACCCTTTGTCAGGTCTGGATATGTAGTGGTGCCAAAGGAATCCACAAAGACAAAGATTCTTGATAAAATTTCAGAAAAACTCGTCGCAAAAAGGGTCAAAAAGTCAAAATAAGATCAATCTAGCTCCAAGCTAAAGTAAAGTTGACAGAAGTCCATGATAATGGGTGGGTCATAAGCACTCTTACTTGCAGGAGATTGGAGAAGTATTGCACTTGGCTGGCAGCGGCAGAGTAATCATCAGGCTGTCTGACACGCCGGCTGAAGGGCAGATACTCTGTGACCAAAAGGGAACCAGAATCGCAAAGGTAATGGAGCTTATCGGCCCCACAAGCAAGCCGTTTGCATCTGCGACCCCGCTTACAAACAACATCAAAAAGTATGTAGGCAAGAGTGTCTTTTCATCTGAATCCCCTGCAGGCAGGAGAAAAAGAAACTGAATACATTGGAAACACAAAGCTGTCCTGAATGCAAGTCGACACTTGTCGACGACATACAGAACGGTGAAATAATCTGCTCTGGTTGCGGCGTAGTAGTCGACGACCAGATGGCAGATTTTGGTCCAGAGAACACAAGTTCAAACCTAGAAGACAAGATGAGGCTCGCAAGGGCCACAGGGCAGACCACATACTCGCAGCACGACCTGGGCATAACCACTGACATATCCATCA
This sequence comes from Nitrosopumilus sp. D6, assembly GCA_003724325.1. Taxonomy (GTDB): domain Archaea; phylum Thermoproteota; class Nitrososphaeria; order Nitrososphaerales; family Nitrosopumilaceae; genus Nitrosopumilus. Next base: position 17,097 of record RHFD01000014.1, read on the forward strand.
GTACCAAGGATTTTAGTGGCAAGCCCATAAACCACAACATGGCAAACCAGATGCAGCACCTCAGAAAGTGGCAGCAGCGCATACGGGTGTCAAATCCAAGGGAGCGCAGGCTCGCAAACGTCCTAGTAAAGATGGGCGATGCGTGCAACGGCCTAAACCTCCCAAGGAACGTGCTTGAGACTGCATCGATCATCTACAGGAACCTTGACGAACACGTAGAGGTAAAGGGCAAGTCAGTTGCAAGCATTACGGCTGCCACAATCTACATGGCGTGCAAGCAGTGTGACGTGGTAAGATCACTAGAGGAGATCTGCCGTGGCATCTGCGCTACAAAGGACGTAAAGTCAAAGACAAAGCTTGCTGCAAAATACTATAGAAATATGGTAATGGAGATGGGGCAAAAGACCGCACCTGTTGTGACCATGGACAAGTACATCTCCATGATTGCAAACAAGACGCACACCGAAGTCAGGGTTGCGCGACTAGCCTTAGAGATTGCAGAAAAGACAAAAAACAGCACCATTGCAGACGGCAAGGCGCCAAACGGAATTGCCGCGGCATACCTGTACGTGTCATCAGTCCTGCTAGGACAAAACGTACTACAGCGCGACGTCTCAAGTGTTGCCAACGTCACAGAAGTCACCATAAGAAACCGGTGCAAGGAGATCCTGACAAGCTACAAGCTCAGGGTCACCCTGAGACCGTCTCTGACCAAAAACTAAAACCCACCCTTCTTTTTTTTTATTTTTAGCGTGTTAGGATTAGCTAAATTCCGTCTCTGTTATATACAGAGATAAAGCACCGCCGTACATGGGAGTACTAGAGATAAGAGACCTGCATGTGACTAGGGACGGCAAGGAGATCCTAAAGGGTGTCAACTTGAAGACAGGTCCCGGAGAGGTTCATGCAATCATGGGTCCAAACGGATCCGGCAAGAGCACGCTTGCATACACGCTTCTTGCGCATCCAAAGTACGAGGTGACAAAGGGGGACATTTTGCTTGACGGAGAGAGTATTCTTGAGATGACTGCAGACAAGCGCGCAAAAAAGGGACTGTTTTTGGGATTCCAGTATCCCACAGAAGTCTCTGGTGTAGGATTCTCCCATTTTCTTAGAACCGCATACAATTCACTTAGCAAGGCACTAGAGGGAGACGACCGCGAGGTGTTCATTACAGTAAGAGAGTTTCAAAAATATCTAAAGGAGAATCTTGAAAAGGTGGGACTCAAAGAGGAGTTTCTCTCAAGGTATCTCAACGAGGGGTTTTCTGGCGGGGAGAAAAAGCGCGCAGAAGTCCTGCAGATGGCCGTGCTAAGGCCAAAGATTGCAATTCTTGACGAGCCGGACTCTGGGCTTGACATTGACGCAGTCCAGTCAGTTGCAAAGGCAATTAGTCGCGTATCAGGAAAAGATGCCACCACCATTGTAATCACACACTATGCAAGAATCCTAAAGTTTCTTGACAAGCTTGACTATGTACATGTATTTGCCGACGGCAAGGTGTTAAAGACTGGTGATGCATCACTTGCAGACAAGCTCGAAAAAGACGGATATGAATGGGTAACAGGGCAGGCTGCCTAAATTCCAAGATAAATTGATATAAGATTGTAGTTTTTACAATTCAACAAGGGTGAATGAATCTGACACGGCAAAAAAAACCAAGATGGAAGACGCTACAGCACGGCGGAATCCTGTTCCCTCCAGAATACAAGCCCCAGGGAATCAAGATAAAGATAAAGAGCCAGAAAGTCGATCTGAATCCGATTCAAGAAGAGATGGTATACCAGTGGGCCAAGAAAAAAGACACCCCGTACGTGCAAGACGAGGTGTTTCAAAAGAACTTTACTGCAGACTTTGCAAAGGCCATGGGTTCAAAATTCAAGGGCACATCATACGGGGATATTGACTTTTCAGATGCCTACAAGCTCGTTGATAGAGAAAAGAGCGCAAGAGAGAGCATGTCAAAGGAGGATAGAAAAAAGATTGCCACAAGGAGAAAAGAGCTGCGTGAAGAGCTAAAGGCAAAGTACGGAATTGCCGTAATGGACGGCAAGGAAGTAGAGGTTGGAAACTATATGGCAGAGCCTCCGGGAATATTTATCGGCAGGGGAGAGCACCCGCTGAGGGGCAAGTGGAAGCCGCGCATAACTGCAGCCAAGGTGACGCTGAATCTCGGCAAGGGCGCAAAGATACCAGAGGGCAAGTGGAACAAGATAGTGCACAACAGGACTGCCACGTGGCTTGCAGAATGGGAGGACTATCTTACCAAAAAGTCAAAGTACATCTGGCTTGCAGACACTGCCGGGGTAAAGCAAGACAGGGACAGGGAAAAATACGACAAGGCAGTCAGGCTTGCAAAAGAGATTGAAAAGATACGGGAGAGCATTGTAAGGGATATGAAGCGTGATGATGAAAAGGGCAGGGTTGCAACTGTTTGCTATCTGATATATAGGACTGCCATGAGAGTCGGTGATGAAAAAGATGCAGACGAGGCAGACACTGTTGGCGCCACCACGCTGAGAAAAGAACACATCGAGCTTGCAAAAGGCGAGATCAAGTTTGACTTTTTAGGCAAGGATAGTGTCAGGTGGCAGGAGACCATACCTGCAGAGGGCCACGACAAGCAGTTTCATGCAAACCTTGAAAAATTTACCAAAAAGAAAAAACCAAAAGACGAGATCTTTGACGGGATCCGCTCTAGAAACGTCAACGCATACTATTCAGGAATAGTAAAGGGACTCTCTGCAAAGGTGTTTAGGACATACCTTGCAACCAAGATTGTAAAAAAATACCTTGTAGAGCATGATAATGTGCACCGCAAGACTGCAAATGAAAAGCTGTATCACGCAAAGATTGCAAACCTAGAGGCCGCAAAGATGTGCAACCACAAGAGAACCATTCCAAAGACCTTTGAGCAGTCACTTGAAAAAAAGCGAGACAAACTCAAGGATGTACAAGAGACAAAGCCTGCACTAAAGCCGCGTGAGGCCCTCAAAAAGGCAAAGAAAGCAAAGGAAGATACTGACGCGCAAAAAAAAGCCAAAAAAAAGAGGCTCAAGGGCATAAACGAGCAGATAAAAAAGCAAGAGCAGAGGCACCGGGAGCGCATTGAGAGACTCAGGCTGCAGATAGACCTCTCTGAGAGGACACGCTATCGACCCCCGCGTGGTAATGGCGTGGACTGACGAGGTGGGCGCAGAGTGGGAAAAGCTGTATACTGCGGCCCTGCAAAAAAAATTCCTCTGGGTCAGAAACGAGCAGGTTCCATGGAAGAGCATAAAGCACGACTAGAATCATTTAATTTCCCATACATTAAAGCCACATACATGCCGGGGTAGCTCAGCCTGGTTAGAGTGCCAGTTCACTTGGTGACTCTGACGGTTCTCCAACAAAGGCAATACTCATAATCTGGAGGTCGCGGGTTCGAAACCCGCCCCCGGCATTACACAATCACGCTACCGTAAACAGCGACAGCATGCCTGCAGATATGTGGTCGTTTACATGGCAGTGAAACATCCACGTGCCGACGTTGTCAGGTACGAGATCCACAGTCTTGAGGCTTGCAGGTAATAGCTCCATCACATCGACTCTCATCCCGTTCCACAGGGCCGTCTGTCCGTGCCAGTGCGGCGTATGCAAGTCTACCTCGGTTCCCATTCCGATCAAATACCACCGCACGTTCTCCCCCTTTTTGAGCTCTGGCACGGGAGGTTGCCTTCTTCAAAGTCCCCGTCTTTGGACAGCTCGTCGCATGAAGAGCCGGTAAAGCTCTCGGCATTCTCGCACAGATAGTGGCTCGAGTTCTCATCATGTACGGTAAACAAACTCACAAGCTCCCTGTCCACATCAGCAGGCCTGCCGTCCTTGTCTGCCATGTCTTTTGCAGTAATTATAATGGGACCTACAAGCCCGGAATTGGTATCTATTACAGAGTTGACATGCGAGTGGTACATCCACACTATGGAGCTGGGATCATTTGGACCAGGTCCTGCGCGCAAAGGTACCGACCACACATAGGTGTGCTCGCCTCCCGGAGGTATCGTATCGCCTGCATCTGACGTGCCGTCATTGTATCTGGCCCCTTCAGAGTCCTTTTCATAAAACACGCCGTGCGGATGCATTGAATAGCTAATCTCTGCGGCATTGTTTCTAAATACCACCACTATTGTATCGCAGACTTTTGCATGAATTACCGGGCCTAGTATTCCAAGATGCTCCCATTCTGGAGCGCGCTGCTCTAGCTCTGAGAACGACCCGTCCGTATACTGACGGTACAGTGCCTTTTTGTACTTGCTACCTATCTGGTTTTCTGCAGTCTGGACAAATACGCCCTCGTCCTCGCCGAATTCATGCCCTCTTATCTGGTTTATGCCCGTAGGTGTATAGTCCCACACTACCTCGTCGGCTGCAATGTAAAAGGTACGGGTCTGGCCCTCATGACTCTTGCATCCATCTATCTGTGGGGCGGACCTTTGTGTATGTTGCCATGGGGAGTCGGCAATTTCTGAACACAGTTTGTCACCGCAGACAGGCGAATTGGCCGAACCTGTCCTTGACTGACTTGTACCCTGCGCCTTTGCGGCCTCGCCCTCTGGAATCAGAATGACGGAAAATGATGCCAACACCGCACAAGCTGCCATCATGAGAGTCATCCCCGTACCCATGCATGTATATACACAGGGTTGCCTTTAAACCATTCTTTCATTTCACATCGCTGTTCCAGTGATGTGGAATGACTGTTTTATGTGCGAAAATAGTCATTTTACGCCAAAATGAGCCCTGCCCGGCCCGTGATACAGGCACAAGGTATGACAAAAAAACTTTATTCCAGCTACTTGGAGACGAAATCCGTCAGATATTTACCAAAAGAATCACTGCAGAGCACACACCTATCAGGGCAAACATGTACTTGCGATATTTGGGATCTGCAGTCCTCATTGTTTAGCTTCAGCCCGAACTTCTTTTTTTCCCAGTATCAGGTTGCGCACACGTATCATCTTTCTTGCTAGCATGAATCCGGCTCCGGACATGGTGCTACCTAGAATCACGTGTAATAGTCCCGCATCTTGCTGCGGAGCCACTAGAATCACATAGACAAACCCTGCCATCATCAGTACTAGTCCAAATGCCGCAAAGAATCCCATCATAATGGGAACCCGGGGCGGTACCGGCGGCAGGCCTGATGTTACTGATGCCTCTACAGGACCTGCATCCTTGCAGATATCACAGCAATGTTTTTGCTTTTTTCCATGCCAGACAGAGCCCAAAAAGTATAGTTCTACTCCGCACGTGTCACAATTGCGCTTTGGCAGTGTAACCCTTCCGTGATCATCAAAGTTCTGGCCTATTTTTTTCATGCATACCTTGCAAAAGTATCCTGGAACGTGCCATTGCTTTTGAAAGTTGAATTTTTTCCATCCAAGTGTTGTGTTGCATCCGGCACACGATGTCATTTCGAGTCCCCTCCGGATGTCTCTGAGACCTTTTTCTGACCTCTTGCCACCTGTGCTATTCCCTTTCGTGCCTCAATTATTGGCAGGCATATGATAAAGAATGATGCCACACTGACCCACACTACGGATATTCCCACCCAGATGCCATATGTAAATATGTCAAAGACAAAGTTTGAAAAGAATAGTGGTAGTGGCCATGCAATTATGAGTACCAGCGTCATTATACCGCCGCCCTTTAGGCTGAACTTGTATGCCCTTTTGAGCGTCTCCTCGTCCTCTGTGACCTGTGCTGACTCTGACTCGCTGAGCTCGACAAGCGTAATCTTTTC
>RHFD01000033.1 GCA_003724325.1 Nitrosopumilus sp. D6
GGTGATCCGGGATTGTCTTGTGGTGATCCGGGATTGTCTTGTGGTGATCCGGGATTGTCTTGTGGTGATCCGGGATTGTCATCAGAGCCAAAGATTGTCTCTAAAAATGCCGCCTTGTCAAACGGCCGCAGATCCGCGTATTCCTGCCCCATCCCCACATAGATTATCGGGGTGGATGTGACCTTTACTATGGAGAGCGCCGCCCCGCCGCGAGCGTCTGCATCACCCTTTGTAAGTATCGACGCATCAAACTTTGTGTGCTCGTAAAACTCGCGCGCCTGGTTTACCGTGTCGTTTCCTGCAAGCGAATCACCTACAAATATCTTCATGTCAGGGTTTACCACCTTTGAGATCTTGCCTATCTGCTCCATCAGGTTCTTGCTTGTCTGCATCCTGCCGGCAGTGTCAATCAGTACGCAGTCAGTCTTGTGTGATTTTGCATACAATACTGCATCACGCGCTACTGCTGCCGGATCAGAGTTGTAATTCTGAGCCACAAGCTTGAGGCTCAGGCGCTTTGTGTGCTCTCGGAGCTGCTCTATTGCGCCGGCGCGAAACGTATCTGATGCTGCTACTACCACCGAGTACTTTGCCTGCTGTAGCATGTACGCAATCTTTGCAAGTGTCGTAGTCTTGCCTGTCCCGTTAATCCCTACAAACAGTATCAAAAACGGCTTTCCTTGCTCTTTTTTTTCGTCAATCCTCCCAAGCATGTCCACTGCCCCTGCCGCATCAAACAGCGACGAGATGCTAGAGACTAGACTGTCCCGTACAAACTTTTCCACCTCGTGCCTGTCAATCTTTGAGCCTATCAGCCTTGACTTTAAATCCGACTTTATCTCGTCTACTATCTGTCCTGCCACATCTGATTCTAAAAGCGACAGTTCGAGTTCTGCAAGCACCACATCAATGTCTTTTTCGCCCAGCTCTTTTTCGCCCAAGCTCTTTGCCGCGTTGGAAAATGCACTGCGCAGGCCCTCAAACATTAGATTTTCCTGGTTTTTGCATCATCTGACTCATCTGGTTCTTTCCGTCCTCGAGTCTGGCAGCCGTCTCCTGCCGCTTTGCAGAATTATCTCTGATGGCCACATCGATCTCCTTTATGCGCGCCTCTAGATAATTTACAGCAGACGCAATGTCCTTTTCGACTGCAACTCCTGCGCCTATGTCAAGTATTATCTTTGCATCAGAGGAGATTTTTGCCGGCACGTATGTACCCATTCCGATGGGGACTAGCGCATCAGAGTCCTTCTCCTTGAGGATCCTCAGCGATTCAGATGCGGCAGTCGCATTCCGGAATATGCCTACAAGTGTGTTCTCTCTCTGGGCAAGATCTGCAGAGTGTGCCTCTAACATCTGAAGCTGCTGCATTAGATGTTGCGCCTGTTCCTCGCTCATTTACAGTGCGCGATACCACGTCTGTTATAATTCATTCGTGAAAAGATAAAAAATGGGTTGTGGGTTTACTTTGCCTTTGAAAAGCGGTTCTGAACTTCATCCCAGTTGACCACGTTCCACCACGCCTCAATGTATGCAGGCCTCTTGTTCTGGTAGTTGAGATAGTATGCGTGCTCCCAGACGTCGCATCCAAGTAACGGTACCAGACCCTCGGTTCTGGGGCTTGTCTGGTTTGGCATTGACTTGTACTCGACTTTGGAAGATGACGGGTTGTATACCAGCCATCCCCATCCGCTGCCCTGTATTACGGCAGTCGTAGAGGAGAATTTTTCCTTAAACTCGGCAAAGCCGCCAAAGGAGTCCTTTATCGCGTCTGCAATCGAGCCGCCTGGTTCTCCGCCGCCGTTTGCCTTCATGTTGTTCCAAAACAGCCTGTGGTTGTCATAGCCGCCGCCGTTAAAGTTAATGGCGCCTTTTTTCTCTGCTGGCACGGAGCCAATATCAGAGAGGATCTCGACTATGTCCTTGCCTTGAATCTCAGACGGGCACGTCTCTAGCGCGGCGTTGAGTTTGTCGGTGTATGTCTGGTGGTGCTTTGTGTGGTGTATTTCCATGGTTCTTGCGTCGATGTGGGGCTCTAGAGCCTTGTAGTCGTATGGCATTTCTGGAAGTGTGTATTTTCCCATGAATACCTCTGCAGATCTATTCCATTTATTGCTTTAGAAATTGATAGTATGTCTGGCAGGCGTGATTTACAGGCCGGAGAGATACACGGTATGATTTTAGGTTTTATTTCCGGGGTTGCCAAGATGCCTGGATCAGAGACCATATCAAACACATCTGGTTAATCTGCCGAGTTGATTTTCTCAGATTTTAAACAGGGCAAACAGGGGGAATGGTGTTCTCAGATAGGTTCCCGGATCGTGCCGATCCCGGGAGAATCTAGTATGTAGTCCTTTTGCCTGCGCGCTCCATGCTCTCCTGGATCTTGCAGACCTAGCGTGGCCTTGTTTTTACTATTCTGTTACAGTACCAGCCTGATCCCGGGATGATCTGGGCTCCCGTCTGTATGGTATCATTCCGTATGCTCAAAGCAGGCGTTGCACATCTAGACACGTACCGTTTTACTATCTTTTATTTGGAAACTTGCATGCTCTGTGCCTACATGTATTAACGATAGTTTTTCAGATATTCTAGCGCTGCAAGCTCTGCAATCTTTAGCTTTTCTAGTATTATAGGATTATTCAGCTTGTCAATCTTGACTGGTGCATCATGACTAAATGACTCTCCCACCGTACTTTTTATTGATTCAGAGTCAAAGACTTGTCTTGCCCTCTCTTTTTCATACTCTATCA
>RHFD01000106.1 GCA_003724325.1 Nitrosopumilus sp. D6
TGGACCGCTAGTAACTGATGTTGCATCCGGCCACGACCACATTGCAAGTACTATCGGAGCCGCAATGTCTGCAGCAGCGGGAGTTGATTTACTGTGCTATCTCACTCCTGCAGAACACCTTGCGCTTCCGGACGCAGACGAGGTAAAAGAGGGACTTATTGCATACAGAATTGCAGCGCATGCAGGTGACCTTGTAAAGATGCGCGACAAGGCAATAAAGTGGGACATGGCAATGACAGAGGCTCGGCGCACGTTGGACTGGGAAAAACAGCTTGCCCTCTCCATCGATCCTGAAAAAGCAGCCCTAATCCACAGCAGGACGGGGCAGCACCCGGGAAACAACGTCCCCTGTACCATGTGTGGCGGGGCGTGCGTCTACATGATGTTGCCGCAGCAAAAAAACTATGATTCTACAACAGGCTAGAGCACACAGATCCGGCACCGCCCCCATATATCCCCTCCAAGCCTGACTGTATTCATCCACCTGTGGATTCTACCAGTTGAACATTGCCCCGGGAAACCTCAAGCAAAAATACTTTCCATCTACAGTCTTGTAATTCTATCGATCCCTGATGCCCTAGCAAGAGCAGTGCGCCACTGCCAATCTTCTCAAATATTCCTGTCTCTGCCATGTGCATGATATTATCACCTTTTTATCATGCCACTCTGGCTAGCTCATGCTACGCCTAGGAATCAAAATCTTATCATTATTAGTTACAATGTGTGCAATATCTTATTTTTCTACTGCCCTTGCCATCTTTGTGATTCTCTTGTAGGACTCTTTCATGTCCGAGTGCTTTGCCAATCTCTCCTGTGTTTCCTTTACATATGATACAATCTCTTCTGTCTTTGAGTCCTGGATGGATGTGAGCAGCCTGCCTATGTCCTTCCAGAATTCTTCTGCCACCCGGCGGATCTCCGGGTTTGCAATAACTGTCTCTATGAGCTCGGGAGATTCTGTAAGTATGCTCTCTGCAAGCGTCTTTTGTATCCGGAACGTATTTCCTGACATTTTTTCAGTCAGATTCATCTTTTCATCTTTTGATACGACTTTTGCAAACACTACGTTTACCAGATGTGTCAGACCCAAAACCACGGCAATCCTCTTGTCGTGTTCTGCTGCATCACTAGTCACAAAGCTTGCGCCCTCAAAGAGTGACTTTGCAACGGAGAGTTCTTTTTTTGCGTCGCGTATTGGCACAGATACGATATTTTGTCCCTTTATCGACTTTATTCCGGGACCAAACATGGGATGAATGCATATGGGGTTTATCTTTGCAGGCATCTTTGCAAGGGCTGATGCCACCTTTGACTTTTCAGATGAGATCTCAATCAGGTATGCCCCGCGCTTCATCTCTTTTGCAATGAGCCTGATTATCTCCGGGGTGCGCCTAGTCGGGGTGCACAATACGACATAGTCAGCCTTTAAGATGGCGCCTACCAGCGAGTCAGAGACTATGATTCCCCTGCCATTTACCGGATTTTCGCTGTCATGGCCTGTCACCTCGAATTTTTTGCCCGCAAAATATCTGGTAAACCACTGCCCCATCTGGCCGCCTGCCCCGATAACTGTGATCTTTTTCATCTGTACTCGCCTATCAATCCGCTTAGTATATTCATTCCGTCAATTAGTGTTTTTTCATTCTGGCAGGCTGAAATCCTGATATAATCACCATATCTGCCAAATCCCTCTCCTGGGGCGACTGCCAAGCCGTGTCTGAGGGCCTCGTCTGCAAGCCTAGCCCCGTCAATGCCTGTGCGGGCAAAGAGGTACATCGCCCCGTCGGGGGATGCAAACTCTAGTCCAATTCTGCCTGCCTCCCTAGACATTACGTCAAGCCGCCTCTGCATCGTATCTGCAAACTCTGATGTATCTGCCTCTAGCGCCTTCATGGCTGCATACTGTATGGGTTCAGAGATGCTGGTAAGGCACAGGGCTGCAAGCTTTGAGATCCTGTCTATTATTTTATTATGTGCTATTGCGTACCCGATTCTGAGACCGGTCATCGCATGTGATTTTGAAAATGACTGTGTAATGATGCTGTTTTGATATTCATATGACAGTATACTCTTCCAGTTTTTTGAATATGTGGAATAAATCTCATCGCTTAGTATGTAGAGGTTGTTTTTTACAGCAATTTCTACTATGTCATCTTGTAGCTTTTCTGGAAGTATCTTGCCGGTGGGATTGTTCGGATAGTTTAGTATGATCATCTTTGTATTGGGGCTTGTCACATCCTCGATACGCCCTGGATCCGGCTCCCATCTGTCCTCAAGCGTGGTGGCAATCGCCCTGATCTTTATCCCGGAATTGAGCGCGCATTCCCTGTATGCGGGCCATGCCGGCTCTATTATTATTATCTCGTCTCCGGGACTAAGCAAAGTAGTAATTGCAGAATATATGGCAAACCTTGCCCCGGGACTGACCATCACGTTTTCTTGCGGTGTGGGATGGAATTTTTCAGACACGTGCCTTGCAAGAGCATCTAGTACTTCTTGACGGCCTCTTGCCCGGCCATACCTTGTGTATCCTTTTGAGCAGGCCTCACTAAGAGCGGTTCCTACTATCTTTGGAGGGGCAAAGTCCGGCTCTCCTACCTCCATGTGTATTATTTTTTGTCCCTGTCGCTCTAGCTCCTTTGCCTTGTGAAATATGGACAGATGTGTCTGGATGTGTCTGCCTGTCTACGGACTGGGTGCTTACTGATTCGTTTAGCAGAAAGTTGAGATGCCTTGTTGCAATGGATTCCTCAAGGCCTATCTCGCCGCACAATGATACGATCTTTTGGCGCAGGTTCCCCTCTCTGGATTCATCGCTTACGGGAATGCCGGCATCCTCTTTGAGCCTGCCTATCCTGAGGGCAATATCGGTTCTTGCCTTTAGGAGTCTTGTCATCTCTAGTGTGACCTCGTCCATCTTGTCGCGGAGGCCATCTATGCCTGACATTTACAGCACGGGTCCTATCTTTCCTGAAATGAGTGCGTGATCTGCTAGTACTAGTGATACGAGCGAGTCGACTACGGGAGGGGCTCTTGGAACTACACATGGATCATGTCTGCCTTTTACCCGGAGCGTGGTCCTTTTCTTTGTCTTGTAGTCTATGGTGTCTTGTTTTTTTGCTATTGATGATGCGGGCTTGAATGCCACCCTCATTACTATGGGCATCCCGTTTGAGATTCCCCCGAGTATGCCGCCTGAGTTGTTTGTGCTAGTAACTATCTTGTTGCGCTTTACCACATACAAGTCATTGTTCTCAGAGCCGTATTTTTTGGCACCTTCAAATCCGGATCCGAACTCGACTCCCTTTACTGACGGGATTGAAAACATTGCGCTGCTCAGGTCAGATTCTAGTGATCCAAATATGGGCTCCCCGAGTCCCACCGGCATGTTGAGTGTGACTGATTCGATAATTCCTCCAAGCGAGTCACCATTCTTTCTTGCATTTATTATATCAGACTTCATGGTTTTGGCAGTCTTTGCATCGGGACATCTTGCGTCATTTTTGTAGATCATGCCTGCAATTTTTTCATTGAATTCTTTTTTCATGCACGTCTTTCCTATCTGTGTGGTGTATGAGTTTGTTCTGATATTTAGCGCCGTCTTGAGCAGTTTTCTTGCAATGGCGCCGCCCATGACATGTGTTGCAGTCAGTCTGCCGGAAAATCTTCCGCCTCCCCGATAGTCGTTGTAGCCCCTGTACTTTTCTGCGGCAGTATAGTCTGAATGTCCAGGTCGCAACTTTGTCCTTAGAGAGTCATAGTCTCTTGATTTTTGGTCGTTGTTTTGTATTATCATGGTTATTGGTGCGCCTGTGGTGTGCCTTTGGAACACACCGGAGATGATCTCTACTATGTCCTTTTCCTTTCTCTGGGTGCAGATGGAACTCTGCCCTGGTCTGCGCTGATCCAGCATCTTCTGTATGTCTTTTTCGTCAAGCTCAAGTCCCGCCGGGCATCCGTCTAGAACGGCTCCTATGGACTTTCCGTGGCTCTCACCAAAACTTGTCAGGACAAGGCGCCTGCCCATGGAACTAGAGGTCAATATATCATGGTGGTTTACGGTGTTTATAATATTTTAAAACGATTTGTACGTACCGGCTTTGTCCATAACAGCATCAAATCGCGGATCGGCAACCTTTTTCTCCATGCGGATAGCTACACATGCCTGTCCTAGCGGATAATCTGCTTGAGGAGAAGAGGTCATGGTGTGTATCACTTTCCACGCCACAGCTCAACGTGATAAAAGAGACATGGCATTAGGCAAAATTAATACTGATAGTCTCCTAATACTGCCAGTTGGTGGTATGAGGCACGCTGTGTCAGAGCATCTCAGAATGGCGGTAATTTGTCTAGATGTCTGTAAGTATCCTTTCAGAAAGCTGGAATGTATACTCGAAAACTTTTGTTCGTTGTTATTGATCAGAATAATCATAAATCCGACATGTTTCCTGATTATAATCACAATAGACAGTAATCGCGCCAGTTTACAATTTTTTCAGCAGCGTAAAGCGCGCCATGTCAGGCTCTATCTCCTCGTGCATGTCCACATTACTCACAATCCTCACCTTGTAGTCAAGCAACCTCT
>RHFD01000081.1 GCA_003724325.1 Nitrosopumilus sp. D6
GAAACGTAGACGAGCCAGACTATGTCAAAAACGATGCAAAGTACGTCTACATTGTACTAGACAACACGCTCTCGATAATTGACGCATATCCTGCAGAGTCAGCAGGCATGGTGCTCAAGGTTGCGCTCGACATCGAGTCACAGGGCATAAAGAACATGTTCCTAAACAGGGACAAGTTGGTGATATTTTACGAAGGCCAGATACAAAGAGAAGAGATCCCAGAGTTTGGCTACGAGCCGCAAACGTACAATGTTCCTGCCACTCATGCCCTGATAATAGACGTATCAGACAAGAAAAATCCAGAGATTCTAAAGGACTATACAATTGACGGGGATTTTATGGACGCAAGGATGATTGGCAAGTACGCATATTTTGTAACAGGCACTGATGTGGAATATCAGAATCCGACGTTTCCCAGAATTCTAGAAGAGTCCGTCCAGGTTCAGACTCCAGAGGCGTACTATTTTGACATGCCAGACAGGCTGACTACATTTAACACCATAGCTGTAATAAACATGGCAGATGACTCGATACGCTCAGAGACGTACCTCATGGGGAATACGGGGACGTTTTATGTATCAGAGGATAACTTTTATCTTGCATATCTTCAAGATGCCTACTTTGAGATATTTGACAGCTCGCCGCAGGACAGGTTCTTTGAGGGAGTAGTGCCCCTGCTTCCAGAAGACCTGCAAAAAAAGATAAGAGAGATCATCTCCCGGGACGGAGAGGCAGGATGGGCAGAGATAGCGAATCTATTACAAGACGAATACAATAGGATGGATGACGATAATAGAAAGAAACTATTCAAAGAGATCAAGGCGGCCACTGAAAAATATGACGCAGGAATCAGAGAAGATGCCACTAGAACAATAATACACAAGATATCACTTGTCGGTCAGGATACAGAGTATGTGGCAAGGGGCTCTGCTCCCGGCACGCTGCTCAACCAGTTCTCCATGGACCAGGACGGGGACAGATTCAGGATTGCGACAACTACTGATACATACACATCAGGCGGAGGGCTTGAGCGCGCAAACGCAGTATACGTGCTAGATGAAAACATGAACACGGTAGGCAAGCTGGAGAACATTGCCCCAAATGAGAGTATTTATTCTGCCAGATTCATTGGAGACAGGCTGTACCTTGTGACGTTTCAGCAAATTGATCCCTTCTTTGTAATAGATCTCTCCTCTGATGCTCCAAAGATACTAGGCGAGCTAAAGATCCCGGGATTCTCAAATTATCTGCATCCGTACGACGAGGATCACGTGATCGGCATAGGCAGGGACACGACTGACAAGGACGGCTGGGTCAGGCAGCTTGGAATAAAGATCGCCTTGTTTAACGTGGCAGACGTGGCAAATCCAAAGGTGGTTGCAGATGTAAAAATAGGGGATGACTCTACATACTCTGATGCACTTGATGACCACAAGGCGTTCTTTTTTGAAAAGCCAGGCGGGATACTCTCCATTCCCGTAACAGGATTTGTCAGTAGCATTGAGGGAGTCTCTGGGAATAGAGACAGCCTCTGGAACGGCTTTTATATCTTTGATCTTGACGAGGACGGATTTGAGCTCAGGGGAAAGATATCGCACTCGTATCTAAATCAGCACGAGTACATCGAGGTAGGCGGAAGAACGTTTTACATTGGTAATGTCTTGTATACGTTATCTGAGCAATACCTGATGATAAACGACATAAAGAGTCTGGACAAGATCAACTCGATAAAGCTAAAGGGAACAGGCAAGTTTGTGGAATTTATAGAATAGTCACACCAAATGTATGATTGTAGAGAGACCCCGCTTGTCTATTTCTACACCGTTTTCAATCTCGCTTACCGTGACTGTAAAGGAGACTATGTCGCGCCGCCTTGCGTTTTCTGCATGCAGTTTCAGGTGTATGTCCATCATTTCAAACTCGCCTGTAGGCAGGCTGGATTCTTCAATGTATGCGCCGCAGGTGGACTCGATGCGAAACCGGTCGTCTTTAAAGTGAAACCCGAGGATTACCTTTCTTCCCTTTCTTCCGTGCGCCTTTACGTTGATGTCAATTATGCCAGGGTTTACCTCTGTATAGCTTGACTGGGAGTTTACAAACACGCCAAATTCCAGCGGCTTGCCTGCCGTAGACTCGGCCATCTTTTGAATCCCGTCGTTCATTACCACGTCTACTGCCTTGATTGACTGGGCCACCTTTGCAATCCACTCGTTGGTGCGGGTTATCGTGGCATGGATGCCCTTGCGCCTTTGATCGTCTTCGTCTTTTGGGAGCTTGTAATAGTCCACCCAAGCCTCATAATCGTGCGATATATCCTCTACAAAGTCAATGCAGGTACGCCTGTACTCGTCTACGTTGTCTGTGCGCTCAGAAGAGTCATCAGCCCTCATGCCATCATAGTCCATCGGCATTGCCATGCATGTAACATCGGGCAGCTCTAAAAAAACCATTCCGGTGCAGTTGATTTGGCAGGTACTGGCACGTCTGGAATCCGTACCATTCAGATACCGTAAACCGGGCTGCAAGGTATGAATATTAAGAACAAACCCTACATGCTAGTTGATGGGGTTTCTCAAGAGATTTTTTGGGCAGGAGAAAAAGACGCTCGTATCATACATTATAGACAGGCACACAGACGAGTTTTATGAT
>RHFD01000065.1 GCA_003724325.1 Nitrosopumilus sp. D6
CTATTGCAAAGTTAGGAGGAGCCATGTGATTCATCATAAAGTCAATGTCTTGCACCTTGATGTACGGAATGTCCTGTGGGAGTACAATGGATGCGTCAAAACCTCTCTCCAAGAGGTGCTTGTCTGCAACAGCTACTGCGCCATTGACGCCGTCTTCCTTATGATCCTCTAGAATCGTGGCGCCAAATTTTTTGCCGATTCTGCCAGCCTCTTCTTCCTGTGTGATCACTATTATTTCATTTATCCTAGGCGACGTGGAGACTGTATGCAGTATCTCTTTGAGCATTATTTTACACAGCTCTTCTTTTTGCAATGCGGGCAGATCTAGGCGTGATTTTGCATGTGAAAATGTCTTTACGGGGATTATGGCAGCGGTCTTCAAGTCACACATGTATCTGTTTTAGGATGAAATTGGCCAGGGCGTCTTCTGCCACCTTGTTCTTCATTGTAATCTTTGTCTCGTATACATTTATGTCCAGACCCTGGATCTTTTTTCCAAGCATTTTGTCCTTGGTATCAATGACAATATTAGAGCACACATCTGCATACATCTTTGCAAGGCCAAACGCGTTTGACTCGATTCCTGCTGCCTGCATGTATTTTGCTGCAGGGCCACTTATTGCATTCTCACCTATGAGCGGGCTGACTGCTACTACTTTTTTCTTTATCTTTGCAAGCTCTTTTCTGACTCCCTTTATCTGAAGCATGGGTCCTATGGATGTCAGCGGATTTCCGGGGGCAAGAATTACCATGTCTGAATCATGCATTGCATTTATCGCCTCTGGATTGGGGCGTGCCTTTTCTGCGCCAATATACTGTATTCCCTCCACCGGATCCCTGCCACGGTGTTTTACCCAGTATTCTTGCAGATGCATCTCCCCCTTGTCAGTAGTTATTCTAGTCTCAATGCTGTTATCTGATACCGGCATGATGTTTGCTCCCACTGCAAACTTTTCACACATCCACTTTGTAATGTCGCCGAGGTTTTTTCCGTTCTTTAGCATGTTGGTCCTGATCAGATGCGTGGCAGTGTCCCTGTCGCCTATTTGAAACCAGGTCTCCTCGCCAAATATTTCCATCTGCCTTAGAAAATTATAAGTGTCCTTTCTTACCCCCCAGCCCCTGTCCTGGTCTAGCATGTCTGCCAGACCATAAATGGCAGTGTCTATATCGGGGCATACATACAACCCATAGAGCCAATAGTTGTCCCCCACGTTACTAACCACGTTTACCTTGGACTCTTGGGATACCAGACCCCTGACCAGCTTTATAGAACCGGTCCCACCTGCCAAAATTGTGATCATCTATCTGCTCCTGTGACCCGGATTTGCACGCTACATATTACTTTTTCAAAAGCGATATTAGATGTCGTGGATAGGTTTATTACTTTCAAACGCCGTTTTTGCCATAATGCCAAAAAAGATGATTTTTGCAGTACTTTTTGCAGGGATTATGATAATTGGCTCTACCATGCCTGCATGGGGAGCTCAGCTAGAGGCCACAATCAATCCCGACAGTGAAACATCGCCTTTTAAAATATCATATCAAAAGACCGTATTCATCGAGTATCTAGACGGCGGGGCTCTCTTTGAGCATCTCGATGGAAAAGAGTGGACTCTGAAGGATTCCTTGGATTCATCACATCCTGCAGTGCAGAGTATAATCAACAAGCTAAATGAAAAGATCCGCTCTGATGGCAGTCAGGTGGGTGTGTCTGATCTGACCGTATCTTATGACTTTTATCTAAAGGCAAGGCCACTAAAGACATCTGTCGATTTTACCGTGGTATTTGAAGGACTCTTGAACAACTATGTTATAGTACGGGACAGCCAAAAGACGCTAGTTGATCTTGGCTGGAGGGCAATGTCAATTGAAGGACCGGTACTAGTGGATGGATTAGAGATAAACATACCATTAAACATAATTCGTGATCAAGAGCCGGATGTCTATTCGGTGTTTGCCGGAACAGAGGCAGAAAGTATCCTTGCAAAACCCATCATTAATGCAGACTTTATCCTAGAGCAACCATTTGCCAACTGGCACTTTTTGTTTGATCCGACTGGAATCAACGTGGATGCGGGAACTTATGGGATAAGTGACGAGATTGCAGGATTTGTGGTATCGAGGTGGACGATGGGAGAAAGCAGCTTGCGCGAGGGACGACAGGTAGAAAGAACCTTTGAGGCCACGATAAATGCAGACCAGATATACAGTGTACAAAGTGTCCAGTCGGCTGATCATGCCACCATTGCGGCAATCGGTTTTGGCACGCGTGACATACTTGATGGGATAGAGATTGCAGGACTGACTCCGTCTGCACCAGAGGGATATCAGGCTCCGGGAGGCGAGTTTTCAGTCTCTATAATTTATGGAATGGCAGGACTTGCAGCAGTGGCGGGAATCGGGTTCTTTATCTTTAGCAATCGCTCACTCAAGAACGAAAAACAAGGCCAGCAGGGAATAGATCCCACGCATCTTGTAGGGTATCAGACCAGTGGCTCGTCTGGAGGATACCAGACAAACAGGGGTGAGGCGCAGCTGCGAGACGATACAGACTACAATCAGACAAGAAACGTATATGAAAATTCTGCACCACAAACTTCTCCAACATCAGATGCAGCATGCGGGTGCGC
>RHFD01000070.1 GCA_003724325.1 Nitrosopumilus sp. D6
TGAATTACTAGTTCTATAGAGCCAATGTCTAGTCCGAGCTCCAAAGATGACGTGCACACGACGATGCCGCGTCTGCCCTCCCGGAGCGAGTGCTCTGTCTCTTCTCTTACTTCCCTTGAGAGGGAGCCGTGATGTAATTCTATCTTGAATTGAGACTTTTCTTTTAGTATCGATGCAAGAAATTCTGCTTCGCCCCGGGTGTTGGCAAACAAGAGCACAGGTGAGTCTAGGCCCAACTCGGAGACATGATTAATTATTCTCTCTGCCACATCAGAGACGGTTCCGTTTACATATACTATCTCTACATCATATCTTCGCACAGATTTGTCCCGGATAACCTCGCATCTTCGCTTGGTGCCAGAGACGAATTTGCCTGCCTCCTCAGAGTTTCCCACAGTAGCAGACAGTCCTATTCTGGTAAGCGGCAGCCTCGAGTTGAACTGGAGCCTCTCAAGGCTCAGGGACAGCTGCGAGCCCCTCTCGCTTGCAAGCAGCTCGTGCACCTCGTCAATTACCACCCATTCAAGAAATGACAAGGCATCAAGTATCTTGGGCTGTGTAAGGAGTATGACCAGCGTCTCTGGAGTTGTTATCAGTATGTCCGGAGGGTTTTCTTTTATCCGCTTTCTGTCTTTTTGCGAGGTGTCACCGTGTCTTATCTCAATGGAGAGATTGTACTCGTGCGCGTATCTAGTGATTCTCCTAAACACGTCCCTGTTCAGGGCGCGCAGTGGTGTCACATAGAGCGTCCTGATTCCCCGTCCACCTGATCCCCGCATCAGAGCAAAGATGGGAATTACCGAGCACTCTGTCTTGCCAGAGCCGGTTGGCGCAATCACAAGGCAGTCTTTTTTCTGAAATATTACAGGCGCAGCTTTTTTCTGAATTTCGGTAAGACTTGTAAATCCAAATCTCTCAAAAGCGTCAAGAAGACGGCTTGTCAGTTGTTTTTGGTCTTGGTCTTCTCGACTTTGCCTTTGTCCTTTCATAAACCATTACCCCCAAAAGTCCGAGCACAAACATTGCAATGCTGATTGTAGGGATGTGCTCAAATATTCCTGCCATTTGCATGGCTTTGCTATCCATAGTTAAATATCTTGAGGCTTGCACAGTCCCGAGGCGCCCAACTCGTAGGCAAAATCTTCCTCGGCAAGCGCCCAGTAGACCCTTCCATGAAACTTGTTTCCAATATGTGACAGGTGGATCTTGATGTGGGTAAACGGATCTATTGCGCTTTTCATGCTCTCGATTTCTGTCTCGTTTATAGTTCTGACCGTGTTGGCAACTACTACAGGGATGCCTTTTGATGTTGCAATATTTGATATAGTCCGCATGTATTTCATGAAAAGCGAGTTTCTCTCAAGTACTGATTCTCTGCCTGCATATTCATAGGTAAACAAGTCAGTGATGCTGTCTATTATAACCAGGGAAAAATCAAGCATGGTTTGTGTTGATCTTATCTGCTCCGAGGTGTTTGTGATCCGGGATGCGGTAATTTTCTCCAGATTTGGGGCTGCTCCGGACTGCCTTTGAATCTCTACAATGCGCTCGGGTCTGAATTTGCCGGTCGTATCAATGTATAGGACCCTGTCTCCACTCCTTACAGAGCTTGCGGCCAGCTGTAATAATAGCTGGGTCTTGCCGGTTCCATTTCCCCCAAATACGTCTGTGATCACGCCTCTTGGTATTCCTCCTGACAGAAATGCGTCGAGCTTTTGCAGGCCTGTGGAAACTGCCATGAGTGTTATAAAACGGGAAAAAATTTAAACTTTGATCTGTAAAGGCTTTTATTCTAGAGAACTGCGGTTTAAGACAAGTGAGTTTAGTGTCCCAACCAACTAGCGCAAAAAGACCTCTTACAACTCTTCAAAAAAGCACAAAAAAGAAAGTCACAGTAAGGCTCAAAAATGAGGTGGAATACAAGGGAAAGATGGATAATGTTGATCCCTACATGAATCTAATTATGACTGACGCAGAAGAGCTGCACGATAATAAAATAATTGCCAACTATGGCAGGGTAATTGTCAGGGGTAATAACGTGCTGTTCATAAAGCTTGAAAACGAGCTCTAGTCATGACTGACAAGTTTCTATTCACATCAGAGTCTGTAACAGAGGGGCATCCAGACAAGGTGTGCGACCACATATCAGACGCGTTCCTTGACGAATACATTAGACAGGATCCTGACTCGAGGGTTGCAGTAGAGACAATGGTTACCACAGATTTTGTGGCCGTATCAGGAGAAGTCACATCAAAGGCAGATTTTGACAAAAAAAAACAAGAAGAGCTGGTAAGAAAGACGATCAGAGAAATTGGATATAACAGTAAAGAGTTGAAATTTGATGCAGACACGTGCGAGATAGATCTGAGACTGCATGCACAGAGTCCCGATATCAGTCAGGGCGTGACTGCCACCGAGGACAGGGAGCAGGGGGCAGGAGATCAGGGATTGATGTTTGGATACGCGACAAAAGAGACTGAAGAGTTGATGCCCATGCCGATTCTACTATCGCACAAGCTCATCCAGAGACTCTCGCAGGTAAGAAGGGATGGTACCCTGCCGTGGCTCAGGCCGGATGGCAAGTCACAGGTGTCTGTAAGGTATGAGGATTGGAAGCCGACGGGCGCCAGAGACATCTCAGGAGGATGTAAGAAAAGAAGTGATTGGTAAGGTGATAAAGCCCGTACTTGGAGACAGATGGAACGACAAGATCACCATACATGTAAATCCGACTGGCAAGTTTGTAATTGGCGGTCCGCACGGAGATGCAGGACTGACTGGAAGAAAGATCATTGTGGATACGTATGGAGGGTTTGGCCGCCACGGTGGCGGTGCATTTTCTGGTAAAGATCCCTCAAAGGTGGACAGGTCTGCATGTTACATGGCAAGATACATTGCAAAAAACATTGTATCTGCCGGCATTGCAGATAGATGCGAGGTGCAACTTGCATATGCCATCGGTGTGGCAGAGCCGATATCGCTCTACATCAACACTTTTGAGACAGGCAAAATTTCCGAGTCCCGTATTGAAGAGCTGGTCCGGGAGAACTTTGACATGAGACCGACAGGAATAATCTCACAACTAAACCTCAAGAGACCCATATACAAAAAGACTGCAGCATACGGTCACTTTGGACGAAACGAGCC
>RHFD01000074.1 GCA_003724325.1 Nitrosopumilus sp. D6
AGAGGTAATACCAGTTAGATCGGCATTTGGAAAGGTAAACTTGTACACGCCATTATCATGCGTAAAGTTGTAGAGTGCAAGGGATGCATCTCTAACATTGGTGAGTGACTTTAGCTCTGCGCGTACGATATGCTCAATAAGGGTGGCATCTCCAAGATTCATGGTAACTACCAGACCTTCACTACTAGTATATGTCGAGGTTGTTTGTGGCGTGACATTAGAAGTACATGCACTAGTTGCAGTCGAATCTATCTGACGGATAAACAAGTTGCCCGTGCTTACCGGCGGGCCGATAAGAGATGGATCGACTTGGGCAGAGCCGGTGCTACAATGGGTAACATTTGGCGGGTCGCTTATTGTGGCAAAAGAAGCTAGCGCTCCACCAATTGCAGTCGGCACACCGCCGGGAGCAATCACTATTGTTCCCTCTGAAAGTGCGTCTCTAAGATATACTGGGAGTGGTTTGTATATGGCAGCGGTTATCTCGGTATGATTTATGAAAAGCACTGCTCCAAGAGATGAATCAATTGTTGAAATGATGAGACGTGTGGTATAGACGTCTCCATTTACATTATCTGTAATGGTATTAAGCGCACTGATGGGAACTGTTGCATTATATATAAAATCGTCTTTAATATTAAAGTTATAAACTGCAATCGATTTACCTGTGGACTTGGCATTTACCTCAATGTATGAAACGAGAAAACGGGTAGGATCATCACCGGCGCTAGGAACTCTATGACTTACAAACAGCCCGTCTGCTAAAAGCTCGGCATGACCATCATGCGACACGCCAGTAGTGGTACCTGACGCGACGCACTGGTTGGCGAATGCATCAACTGACTTCATGTATAACGGAGCTCCTGTATCTAGCGTCTGAGCTTGTGCATATTCTACACCAGACAGCACTGCCAATACGGCAATCAGCACGGCAAGCCGGACTAGCAATGTATACACTCCTTAATCGTCCCATTACAAATAGGGTACAGCCACATCCTGTATCGAGTCATATGTGATAGTATATAAACAGTGATCACGCCTGCGCCGCGCAGCTTAATTACAATTTCCACATATCACGCATATTGGCAGAAAAGCTCAAAGTACTACTACAATACTATGGCATCTCGCCGTGGGAGATTGAAGTGCTGTATGGCTTTTTAAACTCGCATTTTGAGGTGATGCAAGACGAGATAGAGCCAGACGAGCCAGAGTTTGTAAGTGTACTAGAGATAAGAGTGCCGCTTGCATTCAACGAGGCATTCTTTGAGTGGTTTACATTTAAAAAGTGGGAAAAAATAAAGGGAATACTAAAAGAGATGAAGCGCAGAAGGGGCTCTAGCAATGCCCTGAGGGTGAGAATAAAATTTGCAGGAAGTCCCAGGATTACGTTTTTGGCAGATTCAAGGGAGAGGGAGTACTTTGATAATGCAGTAGAAAAGATGGACTTTGTACTAGAGCTGCTCCCGTACCATTTAGATCCGCAAAAGCTGCCAGCAGACACGACAGAGTTGTCATATGTGTTTGATGTGAGATCTGCAAAGTGGAGGCAGGGCGAGGCAACAGGAAATAAGAGATATCTGTTTGTAAATGGTACATGGAAGATGATATAGCTATATCTGTAGCGAGTCTAGTATTTTAGATATATCAGTGAGCGGGGAACTATTATCAGAGATGCGCTGCCGCGACGGGGGATTTTCCAGATAGTTTGGAATCTTGTCAGCCATTCTCACAGTACATGCAGATATCAGCTCGTTTTGATAAAATATGCCAATAGGTATCTTTGTGTCCCATTCCAGGGATTTTATCAGGGCCTGGGAGATCTTTTCATGTAGTACTGATTCAGACGCATAACTCACCTTGGAATCATACTTTGTCTCTTCGAGCTTGTATATGCGCGAGTGCCTCTGTGCAGACTCGTCTGCAAGGTCAACTCCCGCATACCAGTCGCGCGTGTTAATGTCATTGTATGTCGGGCACGGCTGCAGCACGTCAAGAAATGACAGTCCGCGGTGCTTTACTGCGCGAATAATCAAGTCCTTTAAATGTCTCACATCATACGAGTATCCCCTTCCGACAAACGTAAAGCCGCTTGCTATTGCAAGCCCGATGGGATTTACTGAATAGTTTTGGTTTGGAGATGCAAGTGACTTTGTCTTTTCGCCGAGCTTTAATGTGGGGGATGCCTGTCCCTTTGTCAGTCCGTATACGCCGTTGTCAAATATGATATATGTCATGTCTACGTTTCTTCTGCCTGCAGCCACAAAGTGCCCCGCGCCTATCCCGAGCCCGTCGCCATCACCACCCACTGCCACTACCGTAAGATCCGGGCTTGCAAGCTTTGCCCCCTGCGCAAATGTAAGGACGCGGCCGTGCAGCGTGTGTATCCCGTATGTGTTGATGTAGTGTGATGTCTTTCCAGAGCATCCAATGCCAGAAAATATGGCTGCCCTGTCGCGCTCGATTCCCATCTCTGCTAGCGCCATTTGTAGCGCGTTTACAATGCCAAAGTCACCGCATCCGGGACACCAGTCATTGTGCACGTCAGTCTTGTATTCTGAAAGGCTAGGCGCCACGGGTCAGCACCTCCCTGTGTTTTGCCGTTCCATGTATTATATTATACACAGAATCGTATAGTTCGGTGCACGTCATGGCACGGCCCGTATACTTTAGTATGTAATAGTCTGGCTTGCGCCCCGTGTTTTGTAGTAATAGTTTGCCCAGCTGCCCTGAATGGTTTGCCTCGATATCAATTAGCGTATCAGCACCTGCCAAGAGCCGCCCTATCAGCTCGGCGGGAAACGGGTGTAATAGTTTTACCTGTACAAAGCCGACATCAATGCCGTTTTCTTTTAGCATTGTTTGCGCGTCAAGTATGGGGCCCTTTGCTGAACCCCACGATATCATTGTATATTTACTGACACCAAAGGAGACTGCCTGCTCGGATTCAGGTATTTCGTCTAGTACAAGGTCAAGCCGGGACATGCGCTTGTCCATCATTTGTATGCGCATATATGGATCCTCTGTAATGTGGCCGTACTCGTCAGATTCATCCCCAGTGTTCCAAAATATCCCGCCTGCAAGCCCCAGCCTTGAGCGCGGCGAGATGCCATTAGGAGTAGCTGCAAACCTCTTGTACTCGCCTTTTATCTCTTCTAGTAATAGGCCGCGGTCTATTGATATCCTAGAGGGATCAAATCGTTTACACGTGACTACAGAGCTGGAGAGAAATTTATCCATCATGTGAATCACAGGTATCTGGTATTTGTCTGCATAGTTAAAGCACCGGCCCGTGTCATAAAAGCTCTCCTCTATATCCCCTGACGCGTAGACAATCTTTGCAAAGTCGCCATGGCCTGCAAAGACTGCAAAGAGCAA
Source organism: Nitrosopumilus sp. D6 (assembly GCA_003724325.1). Lineage (GTDB taxonomy): Archaea > Thermoproteota > Nitrososphaeria > Nitrososphaerales > Nitrosopumilaceae > Nitrosopumilus. The sequence continues at coordinate 3,376 of RHFD01000074.1, forward strand.
GTCGTCCTGGCCGTGCCTGGTAGGAAGCCCAGTTGACGGACCACTTCTCTGGTATAGTGTGATTACTATTGGCACCTCGTTTATTCCTGCCCAGCCGAGCGCCTCTGTCATTAGCGCAAAGCCCGGTCCCGAAGTTGATGTGGATGAGCGCGTGCCTGTAAGGGCGGCGCCAATCATCATGCCTATTGCAGATATCTCGTCTTCTGTCTGGATTACTGCAGTAGAGCCGGGCCGGTCATTACGCACTTCTAGTATCTCGTGTGACTCGAGGTATGTGCTCTCATCAGATGCAGGAGTAATTGGATAGTACGACTGGAACCTGCATCCGGCGACCATCTTTCCTAGTGAAGTGCCATAGTGTCCCTGGACTAGTATCGTATCAGGGCGCTGCGCAATGCCGGGCAGATTGTGCGCAAACTCTCCGAGCTGCCTGGCGTGCGAGTACGCGTACCTTGCTGCATGCTCGTTTGTTTGCGCCACTTGTGGCTTTTTTGCAAATATTGCACCAATTGACTTGTATAGCGGGTGCGCCGGCATTCCCACCAATCCGAGTGATAGCGAGACGCCAATTACATTGTACATTCTTATCATGTTTCGCAGGCGCTCGTTTCCAGACTCTGCTGCCATCCCCTCTAAAAGCGATTTAAAGGAGACAGGGTATAGTGTTACGCCATTATTCCTTGCTGCATTTAGGGCGCCAGTTACCGTAAAGGGACAGTCAAGGGATTCGAGCCGGCGGTGCAGCCTGTCTAGGAACGGCTTGTCAAGGGTGCGCACCTTGACAGTCTCTGTCTGTTCTAGTCCAGAGTCATAGATTATTCCGCCGCCTGCAGACACTTCATCAAAATGGCGGAATATGGTCTCTGCATCAAAAGACGTCATCAGTGTGACGTCATTAACGTTTGAGTGAATCTCTTTTTCAGAGACGCGCACAGTAAAATAGCTGTGCTCGCCTTTAATGTTAGAGTAAAATTCCCTCTTGCCAAATATGTTATAACCTGCAGCTGCGCACACCCTTGAGAATATATTGGCGCCCGACTCGACGCCGCTTCCCTGCGGACCCCCTATGAGCCATGTAAAATCAGTCATCATCCCCCCGTTGCCGCATCGAACAGGGCGCACTCGCACTTGTCGCGCTCGCCGCAGTAGGGGCAGACGCAGACGCATTTTTCAATCGAGTTTCCGCATTCAACACATATGGCAAATTCCTCACTCATACAAAGTCTACGGACAGATCGTATAAATGGATTGAGATATTCCTCATACCTGTGAAGAAAAAGGTATTTCTCACAGGAAGGCTCCATGATGTGATTCAAAGAGATCTCAAAAAGAGGTACAAGACTGTAATACATACAGGTAAAATGCCAGTCTCTAGGGCAGAACTATTACGCAGAGTCAGGGGGGCAGAGGGACTAGTCTGCTTTCCGTTTGATAGGATAGATAGAGAGGTGATGGATGCAGCAGACTTGCAGGTAATCAGCACGTACAGTGTTGGTATTGACCACATTGACACTGCATATGCAAAGAAAAAGGGAATCAAGATAGGGTATACGCCTGACGTGCTTGATGATGCGACAGCAGACCTTGCCTTTTGCCTAATGCTTGATGTAATGAGGAGGGTGACAGAGGGCGATAGGATGATTCGGCAGGGCAGATGGAGCGGTGCGCTCGGTGCATACGACTATACCGGGTACGGCATGCAAGAAAAGACGCTTGGAATAATAGGGATGGGTAGAATCGGCAGTGCACTTGCAAAGAGAGCTACCGCGTTTGGCATGAAGGTAATATATCACAATAGACACCGCATCAAAGATAGTACAATGCGATACGCATCCTTTGATAGGATAATATCAGACAGCGATGTTATATCACTCCACGTTCCGCACACAAAAGACACCAATGGTATGATACACGCAGGGGTGCTAGAAAAGATGAAGCCTACTGTATTTTTGATAAATACATCAAGGGGGGCAGTGATAAATGAGCGCGACTTGATAGCGGCCCTGAGACGCAAGAGAATTGCTGGAGCAGGCCTTGATGTGTTCTGCTCTGAACCCGTGGGAAAGAGGCACCCGCTTGCAGGACTGCAAAACGTGGTACTCTCGCCGCACATAGGAAGCGCGACTGCCGAGACGAGGCTCAAGATGGCAGAGATTGCCGCCAGAAACCTGCATCTGGGGATGGCTGGAAGAAAACCCAGATACTCGGTGTGAGGGGGCAGCAGCGGTCAATTTTTATATCTTGGGTTCCAAGGAATGGCAAGATGAAAAAATTCAAGCACACAAACGAGGAATTAGAATCAGCACGACTCGAGTCTGAAAGGGAAAAGAAGAAAAAGGCACAAGACTAGTCCCTTTTTTTTTATTTTTTGCGGTATTTTTGCTCCAGCCTGTCGTAGATTGCTTTTTTTTCTGGGATTAGTACTCCTGATTCGTCGTACATTTTTGTAAAAAATGCCGCAAGGACTCGCTCTCCTTTTTTATCAAAAAACATGACGCCAAAGCTTGTGCGCCCTGGGCGCTCTTTTTGTACAAACTCTGCAGAGCACACTATTTCTGAATCGATGTGCATGTGAGCCGGATCGTCGTTTTTGCCCATGGTTATCCACTTGTCTTTTT
>RHFD01000007.1 GCA_003724325.1 Nitrosopumilus sp. D6
TTTGATTGCCTGTATAGCTTGTTCTGTGCCCTTTTTGATGTGTCTTGATATGATGCCTGTAAACATTCCCATCATACCAGTCATTTGGATCTCCCAGACTACGTGCATGATGGTGGCTTTGCCTGCAGGCTCGAGGGATATCGTCTTTTCTCCGGCAATCACACCGCCTGTAAACTTTGCAACTATTTTGTTTTCTGGCTCCAAGACGACTGTCTGCATGCACTTTTGATCCCGGAACGCTATCGTAATCTCCCGTGTAGTAGTGTTGCCGTCCCTTGAGATGTTTCTAATGCTCTTGGTGCCCTTCCAGAATCTTGGCTCCGAGTCGATATCTGATATGACGCCCCAGACCATGCCTGCCGGGGCATCTATCTCTATATCTGCTGAGATTTTTGCCATGCTGTGCGGGGCAATAGCGGTAAATATATTAGATTCCAGATATGCCACTAGTCTGACTGTGATGGGCAAACTGCCTAAAATCCGGAACCGTAACTCCAGTTCCAACGGCATTTGCCATTCTTCCATCACAGTCAACTGGTCTGAGGCATGAATCCCGCACGCAAGATCTCCACATTTGATGGATCTGGCTTTTGGAAGAATGCATATGTGCACCAGCGCGCAAAGCTGCTGAGGCTGGCAGGAGTCCCAGAGTCCCAGATAAGCGAGCTTGCAGACAAGAGATATTTGGATCTTTCATCAGATCTACGATACGACATGGAGACCTGCGGGGCAGTTCTCCGGGATCTCAAATAACGAAATTCATTTTAACGGGATTAAAAGATGCCATTGCATGACAGTATCATATGACGACTTTGCAAAACTGGACTTGCGCGTGGCAAAAATTACGGCCGCAGAGCCGATACCAGGCAAGTCAAAAATCATAAAGGGTGTGATAGATCTCGGGGATGGCGACACGCGCAGCGTGATAATCGGCGGGGCGCAGCATTATCTGCCAAAAGACATGGTGGGCAGGACGGTAATTGCAATTTCAAATCTAGAGCCCAAGAAACTTGCAGGAGTCGAGTCTGATGCAATGCTGCTTGCAGCAGACATTGATGACTGCCCATTCTGGCTTACCGTCTCGGGGGATGTCCCGCCTGGAACCCGGATAAAGTGACTAGTATATCATTAGGTTTTTTTCTTCTAGTAGTGAATGCAAGGTGTTGACTGATCTGTACACGTCTTGCTCTTTTTTTCCACCCGTGCAGACTAGCTTGCCTGATGAGAACAGCAGAATTACCGTCTTTGGATCCACCATTCTATGGATCAGGCCTGGAAACTGCTCCGGCTCGTACATGCTGCGGGGCAGTGTTCTTGCAGCCTGCTCTAGATGTATCCTGCCGCCTAGATTAATTGATGCCACGATGTTTTGAATCTCCACCTTGGCGTCTTTTTTCACACTAATACCGCCGCTTCGAAGCTTTTGCACCACCATGCTTACTGCCTTTCGTGCCATGTTTTCAGACTTTGAGCCTGTGCAGACCATCTTGCCGGATGTGAATATGAGGGTCGCAGTCTTTGGACTCTTTAGCCTGAATACGAGGCCGGGAAACTGATCCGGGTGGTACTCTACGTCTGGAAACGTCTTTGTGATCTCGTTTAGATCCATCTTTTGATCTACTGAGGCAGACGCCACTACGTTTTCTACGCTTATCATAGGTTTGGTCTGTGGCATGATCGGATTTTTCAATATTTTCACTATAATAAAAGTGATCAAAGAACTAAACACCGGATTAACCCCTGCCTGCATGTGAGAACTGTTGGACGAATGGTTTAATTTGGATCTGCCAAACACGGTGTATAGTGGATTTCACAAATTTTGATATTGAAGAGTTTTTTGGATTTGGTGATGATACCAATCCACTGATGATGCTGATATGGATAGTGCCGATAATAATATTCGTCTTTTACGGCCAGAGAATCCAACTATACATTACATCCGGTGAGATCAAAAAGGGGATAAAAAAACTAGAGGCGTACCGGAATGAATCGCGTGAGGATCTCATATCGCATGTAAAGGGCATCAACCCTAGCTCTGATCCGGAAGAAAAGATTGACAGATTCCTAGACTATTTTACAATCATGCCTGTAGATGTGGATCCGGGAGGCATCATTGGCAAGATAAGACATACGATAAGATCGCGCGAGGATTACACCAGACAGCACATATCGTCGATGATCCCAGAGATCACACCACTTGAGCTTGGCAAGGTGCAGACGCTACTTGAGATTGCATCGTCGCTTCAAATGCTCTACAAGGTGGTAAACCACATGTATCTGACTGCAAAAAAGCAAAACAACTATCCGCTCATACTGCCCCTGCAGATGCTCCTGCCCACCGTACTAGAGCATGCTGATGCAATGAAGGCGGCGATTCCGGCATTCAGGGCAGGACAGCCGGTGGGCGACGGAATAGGTCCCATGGTAATAGGCCGCATGATGCTCGAGTGTACAAAGGAGACTGTCTCTTTTGAGACTGTTCTTGCAAGGACAGAGTTTGAGGGAAGACAGCTAATGCTTGTAAAGGCTAGGGGGCCTGAATCCACAGTCGGCCGTCCTGCAGACGCGCTAGAGGTATTAACTGCAGACTGTTCTAT
>RHFD01000006.1 GCA_003724325.1 Nitrosopumilus sp. D6
TATGTGGCGATGAAGTTTAAAAAAATGTGCGCAGAGATAATACAGCTAAAGAAAAAGTATGATTTCAAGGTGGTCGTAGGCGGCAATGGCGCATGGGAGCTTGCAAAATCAGACAGGATGAAGATTCACGGACTAGATACAGTTGTAGTCGGAGAGGCAGACGAGCTGGCAGTGGACTTGTTCCGGGATCTTGAAAAGGGTGACGCGCCAGAGATGATGCACTGCTTTGTCAGGAATTTGGAGAACATTCCGGTAATAGAGGGTCCTACGATAAACTCACTCATCGAGGCCATGCGCGGGTGCGGGCGCGGATGCGACTTTTGCGACGTAAACAAGAGGTCAAAAAAAGATCTCCCGCTTGAGAGGTTGCAGCAAGAGGCAAAGATAAATCTGGATTATGGGTTTGACTCTATCTGGCTTCACTCTGATGAGATGTTGCTGTACGGATGCGACAACAGGGACTTTATTCCAAACAGCGATGCGATAACAGATCTGTGGAAGGGACTAAAGGGTCTGGGGGCAAACTTTGTAGGAACCACCCACATGACGTTTTCTGCAGTAGCAGCAGATCCAGACTTGATGCACCAGATATCCCACATAAACGAACAAGACAAGACTGGAAGATGGCTTGCTACAAACCTTGGAATCGAGACCGTGTCGCCGGCAATGGTCAAAAAACACCTGGGCGTCAAGACAAAGCCGTTTTCTACTGACGAGTGGGGCAGTGTCGTGCGCGAGGGAGCAAGGATTCTCAATGAGAACCACTGGTTTCCAGCTGCCACTATAATTATCGGCTGGCCAGACGAGACGCCTGATGATGTCCAGTATACCATTGATATGATGTCTGACTTTAGGCAGATGGACTTTAGGGGGCTTGTGGCCCCCCTCCTGTACCAGGACTTTAGCGAAAAGAACTCGATGCATTTTGGCAACCTCAACGAGGCCCAGTTTACACTCTTTTGGAAGTGCTGGGAGAATAACTTGCGCGTAATTAATGACATCATCCCGATAATACTCAGAAACAAGACGTACGGGCCTCCCATGAAGGTCTTCATGTACGGAATTCTAAAGGCCGGAACATGGGCCATTATGAGGTATCTGCGCGGCCTGTGCAAGGACTTGTTTAATGGCAGGACGCCTGATGAGATTGTAGAAAAGTATGCAAGAAGTAGGTCTGTCTCTGCCCCGCGGATTCAGACAAAAAAGCTATAGACCGGCAATTGCCGCGTCTGCAATGGTGTTGCGTTTTGGAGTGAGTGATATAAAGTAAATCTTGTCTGCGCGCTCAATGCCCTCCACCTTTTTGTAAGACTTTGAAGCCACGTCAAACTCGTATATCCCGGGATCAATTGAGCCCTTTGCGTATATCATCAGGTACGTATCCTCTGCAGTCTGACTTAACGGTACAAATGCAGTCACATATCCCTTGTACGAGTGTATCGGCAACGTGTTCTTCATGGGCGGGGCAGCTGTTGCCATGTACATAAAGACATCTTCAATGCTGTTAAATTCTTCGTACTCGATCTTCACAGACTAGGTGGAGACTTTTCAGTATAATAACCTAATCAGCTCATTTTGGATTTTATGTGCCTGTGCACCTTGAACCCTATCAGAGCCGGCGCTGCAACATACATTCCAAGGTTTAGAGCAATCACTGTGATTCCAAGACCAAGCACGTGGGATTCAGAGCCGTTTTCTGCAAGCGACATTATTGCAAGCGAGGATATCATTGGAGTGATAAATGCCTTTACTGCCTCCCTGAATGCCGGATGCTCACGCTCTAGATCTGCCACATACGGGGAGAATGAATAGTACACATCATTGAATACGGTCATAAATGACTCGCCGGATCCCGTGCTCATCACGGTGTTGTCTCGTAGCTCACGGAGCATCTGCACCTGTGGAGCTAGCTCTGTCCCATATGTGGCAGTAGCTATGAGGCAGCCTCCACCTGTTTTTGGTGGTGGATCCTTTGTGTCCACTATGCAGGTGTTAGTATTTGGATCCAGTATGGTTCCCGGTCCACAGTCTGGTTCGGGTTCCTTGACTGGGGCTGGAGGTGGAGTGGGTGCTTGTTGAACGCATTCACCATTTACTAGATCATACCCTGATTCGCACTCAATGGGGGGTGGGGGTGGTGGGGGTGCGGGTGCCACAATAGGAGGAGGCTCTATAGGCGCAGATACTCCTCCTGCATAATCAAACATGGTTTCAACCTTGCTTGTCTTGTAATTTACCATTACCGTGTGTTCTCCGCCAGCCTTCCATACAGGGCCTCCTGCCTTTAATGTAGTTTGAAATGTTCCGTCATTGTTGGGGGTAACCTGCGCTATGGCCACACGATTGGTGCCACTGACAACCTGTATGGTAACGGGTTCGTTTAGTGTCGAGTTGGAATCATAATTTCGAATCTTGCCAGTAATTGTAATAATTGAGCCATCAGAGTACAGAGGCAGATCAGTCTTTACCGTGAGTGGGAGGTGTGTGTCGGCAGATGCTCCGGTCATTCCATAAGACAGGATTGATACGGACAGTATTGCAAATGCAAGAAAGCCTGTGACTTTCATCATCCACCTCACAGACTACACCCTAATGATGCCTTTTTTGACCAGATATTGTATCGATTCGACAAAGTCCTCATCAGATA
>RHFD01000066.1 GCA_003724325.1 Nitrosopumilus sp. D6
CTAAGGGTTTTATTAGAAAAGCCCCGTATTCCCGCCATGGTATTAATGGAATCCCAAGTCAGACTAAAGACAGGCGATGTAGCCCCCGACTTTGAGCTGATGGGAATAGACGACAAGATGCACAAAATGTCCTCTTATGACGCAAGGGGGTACTTGGTAATATTCATGTGCAATCACTGCCCGTATGTAAAGGCAAAATCCAATGCCCTCAACGAGTTGTACGGGAAATTTGGCAAGGACATAGCAGTAATAGGCATAAACAGCAACGACTCTGTCAAGTATCCAGATGACAGCTATGAATCCATGAAGCAGACTGCCAGGGAAAAGGGCTTTGAGTTTGACTATCTAGTAGACGAGACACAAGAGGTGGCAAAAATGTACGGAGCCACATGCACCCCGGATCCGTTCCTGTTTGACTCGCAAAAGAGACTCGTGTTTCATGGCAGGATTGACAATGCCATGAAGCCTGATGATACTGCCACAGAAAAGACCATGATTAACAATATTGAGAGCATGCTTGCAGGCCAAAAGATAGAAAAGGACTTTGATCCCTCAATTGGCTGTTCTATAAAGTGGAAAGATTAAAAGGCTCAAGTGTGGTAGCCGCATCGTGGGCTCGTAGCTCAGCTTGGCTGGAGCGTTCGACTGATAATCGAAAGGTCATGAGTTCGAATCTCATCGGGCCCACTGTATACTATTCCGAGAATTAGGAATCATATTTTGGAATGGAATCCATTTTTTACCGCCAGATGACACGGTTTCAGAACAAATCCGACGCTCAAATGGACGAATCTCAAAGAATGCCGGCGACTCGGAGCCTGTCGGGAATGCTCTGCTAGAACAGGGTGGAAAGTACAGTCTACCCGGATGACTGACGTTAATCCCATCAACTGCTTGTCCTGTGACGGCAGGAGGGATCTTGAGATCAGTGGAGGTTGATCTGGCGGCTCTGGCTTGATGCTTTTGATTGACGGACTAGCGCTTGGACTTGCTCGGCCTTGGAGCTATGGCTCCCGAACCATCACGGTACGACTATCCCCACGGCTCTGCTATTTTAGCATGTGAAAGCCCACTCTCTTGGCCTCTGCGCGGCACACCCCGGCCTCCTTGTCTTTTCCCATGCTCTCCAGCGAGAGGGCCTTGTGGAAAAAGGCTTCGCCGCTATTGGGGTCTATATCAAGCACGTCATCAAAGCGCCGTATCGCCTTCTCGTACTTGGCCTCAGAATGTAGCCTCATGCCCGCGATAAACAGCGCCGCGTCATCCCTTGGGTTAAGCTTTAGCGCCGTGTTGAGCGCCTCGAGCGCCTCCCCGTTGCGCTCCATACGTATCAAAAGTAATCCCTTGTTGTGAAACGCCTCGTACTTGTGGGGGCATATTTCTATCGCCTCGTCATAGCATGTGAGGGCCTCCTCGCGCCGCCCGATCTCCTGCAGCACGACCCCCTTGTTGAGGCGCGCTAGGTAGTGTTTGGGATCCAGCCGGGACACTTCGTCATAGTCCCTGAGGGCATCCTCGTGCCTTCCCATCTCGTCAAACAGTATGGCCCTGTTGTACAGTACCTCGAGATCTCCGGTGCTCTTGGAGGCTGCCATTTCATACCGTTTCAGGGCGCCTTCATAGTCCCCTTTTGAGTATAGCGCCTGGCCCTGGTACAAATCGATCCCATAATGACCCGGCCTCATCTTGGAGGCTGCCTCACAGCATTTCATGGCCTCGTCTGCCATTCCCATTTGGGATAAAGACGAGGATTTTTGCAGTATGGCGTCGTAGTCGTTGGGCTTTAGCTTGAGGGCGCGGTCATAGTATGTGATGGCCTCTTTGTGCCGCCCCAGGTGGACAAGGGCAAACGCTGCCACATGCAGCACTGGTCGTTCCTCCCTTATTCTAAGCGCCTTGCCACAGTACTCGAGTGCCTTTTCAAACATCCCCATGCCACCCACCGCGTTTGCCATGTTTACCAGAGTCTCGTACAGTGTGGGATCTATGTCGAGCGCCATCTTGAAGCATCTGGCCGCCTCTTCCCACATGTCCATATCTAGTAGCATGGAACCCTTGGAGGAGAGCGCATTTGCGTACTTGGGATCCAGGCGGATAGCCTCGTCAAAACATGCTATGGCCTCATCTGCGCGCCCCATGCTTGCAAGTGAGACGCCCTTGTTCTGGTGGGCTATTGGATAACTCTGGTTGCTGGCAATGGCCACGTCACAGCAGGATACAGACTCCTCGTGCCTATCCAAGCTCTCCAGAGAGGCCGACTTGTTGCTAAGCAGGGCGCAGTCGCCTGGCTTGAGGTCCAGCGCCCTGTCAAACCACACTAGGGCATCCTCGTGCCGGTCTATGTGGGCAAGGGCGGCGGCCTTCATGTTGAGTATGCGGTAGGTCCCCCTACCGGCCTGGATTATGCGGTCACACGCGCCCAGCGCCTTGTCTGTCTTTCCGCGTGAGTAGAGATCGTTTATCTCCATCCCGTCGGCTATCGAAATCAGGGCGGCTGCCTCATTGTGCATGCCAAGCCCTGCTAGGGAAGCAGCCATGAGTCTCGGGATCTCGTGATTGTTCGGGTCGAGCTTGGCTGCCTTTTGACAGCAGTCCATGGCCTTTTCATGCTCTGACTTTTCATAAAAGATGCGGGCCTTTTTGAGGAGACCCTCTGCCTCCTTGCGCCGATGACTTGCGGGATCCATGAGTATCTAACATGTGTAATTACATTAAAAGTGTAGGGTGGCGGGGATAAGAGGTCAGGTTGGCACAAAGTCAACATTTGATGAACATTTGGATCAAAAGATCCATGGCATGCTGATCCGGGCAAAAAGTATTACAGAATCATATCTCAAACTAGGGCACAAATTTGGCACCACGTTACATAATGTAGCAGCGATCTGTTTATGATTGTCATGCGTCCCAGAGCATCTACAAACAAGTCAGAAAGAGTCTTGCGTCAGATGGTGATTCACCGCAAGATACGCCAGTGGATAGCGACTGTTGGAGGAATGGAGACGTTTGGCATACTGATGACGTGTTTTCTGACATGACGCAAGAGAGGACTAGACGTGATGGATCAGTTGCCAGAGGCGACCTGACTCCTTGCTAGACAGGCTCTACAAGTCTCAAATACTCTGACGCATCAGTCCCGCATGGACTCTGATACAGTCCTAGACCACTGCAGGATATCCTCAATCCTGCCAGTAGCTAGGTCACACTCCAGACCTGCGTTCTTTGGCATCTTGCCGCACAGGGCAAGCTTTATCCTGTTTGACTTTTTCCGGACAGGGTTCACAGAGTCTGCAAAAAAATTCAGTCCTTCGTGCGTGTCGGAGAATACCACGACTGCAAGCAGCCCGGACTTTTTCTTCCAGACGCGCCCGACAAGCTTTTGGAGGTCGGTATCAAACATTACGTCTACTGCATGCGACATGTCCCCGAGGTGCCAGACACGCCACCCTTCAGAGTGATATATGGCAGAAGCAGCCTCTGAGAAAATCACGCTCTGTGAGTCTGCTGCCAGCACTATGACGCTTCTCTTTGTGTCTGCTGCCACGGGGAGCTGGACAAATATCTGGAGTGATTCAGAGAGAATCATGCGCATCAGGCTCTGCTCGGCAGAACCTATCTTTCCTGCGTCATACATTTTTTGGACTTCAGCAGAGGCAGGTATCATTACTTCTAGTGCCAGCCGGGATGCCGATGCGCCCGAATGCAGGCAGTTGCGCACAAGCGAGTACACAGAGTCCTTTGAGCACTTTGTCAGATGCTCTAGATACATCTCTGCCACCTTGAAATAGTCATCCGGAAATGAGAACGATTCCTGGCCAGGCTCTAAAAACCACAGCGTTACATTGCCTATGCTCTTTTGCCGCAGCAGCCCCTCTGCTGCAAACACCTTGAGGTACTTTGTCATGGTAAGACGGTTGATGCCAATGCGCTCTGATATCCCCACTCCGGACATGCCGGTATCAGAGTCTCGTAGAATGCTGATTAGTTTTTGCCTGATCTCCTCTGCCAAATAGCCTCTACCCATGATATACCATCACACTGGTATGGTATAAAGTTGATTTTTAGCTTGCCTGCGCACAGCTCTGAGGCAAAGACAAGCATTAAATAGACGTACCATAAAGTACCTTAGAGTAAAAGTAAATTGCCAAAAGCCGGATTCAAGTCCATCACCGTCTCTGAGAACGTCTATGACAGATTTTACGAGGTCTATGACAATAGCAAGGACAGTCTTGCGTTAAAGGGGGTCAACAGCTTTGCCGGGTACATTACATACATGCTCGAGGCAAGGATGGAAGAAGACAGGACCTTTGCAATGTATGCTCCGATGATTGAAAAGGTCTCAGTTGACGAGGATCGCGTGATACTAAAAGATAACAACAAAAAGAGGATTGCAGAAGTCACCGTCCAGCGCGGAGAGCTGTTCTGCCAGCTATGCGAGAAAAAGGACTGTATCCACATTGGCTTTGTATTTTCCCTGCCAGACGTGTACCAGATACTAGATGCGCGCGGCATAAAGAATCCAAGATAGTGGAGGAGGTGGGATTTGAACCCACGAACTCCTAAGAGACAGGATCACCCATGTATGATCTTAAGTCCTGCATTTCCAAGGGCACCGCGTGCCCGCTTTGGCCGGGCTTGATTACTCCTCCAATATTACGGTATAACGCGCAAGATTTAACAGTTTTTGAAAGAATGAATTATAAGGATTTCGAGGAGGGATGAGTCGTGCTTCGATAGCTCAGCTTGGTAGAGCGTTACCTTGGTAAGGTAAAGGTCGCGGGTTCGGATCCCGTTCGAAGCTTCATCTAATTAGGGCTTTTATGGGAAGCTGCCTCTACAAGTGATAATCATGAAGGTAACAAAAGAGGAGATTGTAAGGACGGCGACAGAGCCGCCATGATAAGAAAGCATGTAGGCGACTATCTCCTAACCGATTATTTTTTGAACTGAAAAATGCCGCCGGTAGGCCTAGGCATGTCGGTGTACCTGATCTATTGCAAACTGCCTGGAATATCCATGTTTTTTCATAAGGATCTTGGCAGTCCTTTCATCAGATTTGGTCAACTTTACCATGCTCATACTTGGTCATGTAGATACTTAATTGTTATTCTTTGTGACTCTAGTCAACCATTACGCCAGATATTTTAGCAAATCCTACTAGACTCCAAACCTTGACAAAATCATATAAAAAGAGCCGAATATATCACCAGAAATTTCACCATCACGCTGATAATGACTGCAGTTGCATCCGCAAATAAGATCACAAATACTATATCTTTTTTTGTCGGTATTGTCTTGTTTCTGACATTGTCACAAAGTCTTGTCCGCATCTTCTCAAGGCGTGATGGGGTTCCCAGTAAAAAAACTGCCCATATTGAAAATATCATTACTGCGCCTGCTTGTATCAGTATCATGACATGCTCTGTATAATAATTAATTGGGTAATAATATCCACCATGGGGGAAAAAGATCCAGGTGAATTTGCCGGTGACCACCAAGCCGGATAAATGAATCAGTAACAATAACAAAATGCCAATGATTTTCAGAGATCGGTGGCCAGTCAACATACACCATCAGTCATGCACCTTACAAGTAAAAAAACCGGATATCCGAAAAGCCCCGTACCTGCTGCCAAACCTACCAAAATGATCAGCCACCTGTCTACGCTCATATGCCAGTGACATCTCCTGCTCGAGGAATTTGCCATGTCTTTATTAAAACACAGAATCTGACACGAGTTGGTTCTGATATGGATCATATGACGGCATGGTTGATTGTGAATTATCTGCATGAACTAGACGGCATCTGTTAATGGTGGGGCATCCTTTGGGAATCACATGTTCCAGATATTGCTCGTACGCAATTGTGTAATAGGCAGTATAGGATTGTCGTCTTTTGGCATTCATGATATTACTAATAACTGCAATGCACTATTTATATTTGACTATCATTCTAGCTACTTAGAATGACAGGAAATGATTACAACGAACCATGTCTCAGATACAGTCATGAAAAAGCCGATTTTGTGATATTGCCTTTGGTCAGGAATCACCCTATCTTCATACGTGTCAAAGACCATATTGGATAGCTTCCAGCACCCACGATGATTTTTGCAAAGCTGCAACAAGAGACAGTCCCACAAGGTATCTAATAGTATCTAATAGTTTCTAATCAGCAGTTCATAGTGCCCAGTCCTCTTTTTAGAGTCAGAGTTAATTGAGCGGTTGGCTCGTATGCGCCTTGTCTTCCAAGAGCGTTTGAGAGCAGAACCTTGCATCCCTTGGAATCAAGCTTGCAGCACAGTTCGGCAAGTCTGGCTAGATCCTCCATGGTAAAGCTTTTGCTCGTATAGCTGGTAAAGCTGGCAGTGGCGCTTACTGGCTGGTACGGCGGATCAAAGTATACGAGATCCCCCTTTTTTGCATCAGACAAGACGGCTCCAAAGTCGCGACACTTGATTGAGACCCTCCCGGCTCCGAGCACACCGCTTACCGCCCTGAGATTCTCCTCGTTTACAATATTGGGATTTGTATACCTGCCAAGCGGCACGTTGAACTTTCCCCGGCTGTTTACCCTGTACAGCCCGTTAAAGCAGGTCCTGTTCAAAAACAGCAGCCTAGATGTCTTTTCAATCCCGCTCCTGGGGCTGCCATCCCGGACAGAATAATAGTATGACTTTGGATCTGCATGATATCTCTTCTCGTGTGATTTTAGCGAGCGTACAAGCTCGCCAACCTTGTCGCGTATTGTAACGTATGCCAGTATCAAATCAGAGTTGAGATCAGAGATGCCGCACCGCTGGCCTGATCTCCCCTCTAGTATGTGAAACAATAGAGCCCCGCCGCCAAGAAACGGCTCGTAATATGCTCCAAATGATTCTGGAAGATTCTCATGCAATACTGATAAGAGCTGTCGCTTGCCTCCGGCCCACTTTACAAATGGTCGTGGCGCTCCAAGCATCTGGCCGTATTGCTGACTCATAGGGCATAATCACACAATCACATATTGTCAAAATAGGCAACAAAAGATCACAACCCGTGTAGTATTTTTTAATCTAGAGCGTCCCCTAGGCGTGGATAATAAAATGAAAAAAAGAGTCTCTTGTGTGCTAGTCCCACTTTGACCATGCGGCCATCCAACGGTATGTCCAAGTGTTGAGCTTTACGCCCAATGCCGCCATTGTTACTGACAGCACCGCACCTGCACCTGCACCTAGAGCCACCGGGCTGTTGTAGAACTTGCCTACCTGCGGTTCTATGGGTGTCATGTATGGTGGCAGTGTGGGTCTTGGATACTTGAATGCCGTTTCAAGTGGGTCTGCGACTGTTATCAGGTTTACCATGTTAAACAATGGCAAAGACATCCCTACCAGTACTCCCCCAAACAGGATCAACGAGTGTTTGTTCTTCTTCGTCGCCCAGTAGACTAGATCCAACAGCATTGCTGATGGCAGCCAAACAGGCGTGACGATAAAGTCGTATGGATATCCGAGTGCAAACCATGCACCTTTTGCTATCCACGTGTACACTGTCATGATCAGGGCATAGTACGTAGCTGTTCCTGGAACGCCAGTAAAGGTGAGATAGTATGTGGCACCTACAACAAGCATCAAAGTTTGCGATATTGAAAATACCGTAAACGATGTCCAGGCCCAGTCGGTATAGAAGATGTAGTCTCCTGCGTTAATTGTCAGCAGCGTAGAGTTTACTGCTACCACTATGATGAACAAGTAGTGGGTACATCGTCTCAACCAGACCATAGGTTGTGGTGGAAATGGTCAGTATATAAAATTATAGAGTGTGCCGAGATCGGCGTTTTTGTGCCTAAATTTAAAAAGAAATGTGGCTGAAGGGGTGTAATCCTTCTAGTTTCCAACATATAGTGATATCAGAACCGTGCCTACAGCGACTGCTGCTATGCTTACGGCCACGATACCATTGCTGTTCTTGTTGGAGCCTTCTTCCATGACCTTTACACAGAAGATGTAGCCTATCGCCTCTATGATCGTCAGCACAATGAATGCATAGTGACCACTTGGTGTCGGGTATGCCCACGGGTAGTAAAAGTACCCTGCAGCCGTACCACCAAAGGTTGCCAGCCATGCCGCCCAGAAAGAGACGGTAATGATGCCAGTCATGTTTTCAACGCGTCGACCAATCATTCGTTCCACATCAGCGCTAGAGGAGCCTCCAGCACCACCGGAACCGAATCCTTTAGGTAGAGTCATTATGGTATTATTCTGATATGGAATCCTTTTAAGTCTTTCTTAGACGAGCCGGATAGCTACGATCTACGTCATAGTTTGACGAAAAAAAGGAAAAAAAGGTGTGCGTGAGCACAATACCTATGGGATTGATCTACTGTACAGTTTGCCCTCTAGAGCCATCTTGTACATTTCTGCGACATATGGGTTCTCACCTGGAGTCTCTGCACCAAGTTCCACGAGTCTGGCATATACCCTGACTACGTAGGCTAGTGCACCCATGAATGCTACTACTACACCCATGTTGAACATCCAGTGATTTGGAACCGCGAATATCTCCTCTACAAACCAAAAGTGCCACATCTCATTGACTCCGATCGTGAACATGGTTGCCAGATAACCAAGGATGGTCATCTTTAGGCCAGTGTTCATCGAGTTGTTCGGACCTCTGAGAATTGGTACCTTTCTATCATAGATTGCAGCTGCACCCCATCCTAGTGGCAGAGCCACAAAGTGGGAGTATAGCCACCAGTGTGCTGGTGTGAATGCACTATCTCTGATAGAGGTCTGGTGTAGAGAACCATCAACGAAGTTGTCTACCTCGACTGATGCTGCAGTTGAACCCATAGCAATGACGATGAGCCAGATCTTCTTGAGTCTCTGGATCTCGACTTCCTTTGGGATTAATGCGGGCATCTGTGCCATGGCTACTATGAGGGTCATTTTCAATATAAAGTAAGAGGCTACATGAATCCAGATTCTGTTGAAAAATCATGTCAAACATTGATGAAATTATCAAAATAGTAGATTTTTTTACTACATAAAATGTAATAATTACAACACTTATCATATCATTCTCAATGATAAGCATTAATGCTAATCATACTATTAAATGTCGATCTTCGCTAGTAAGGTAAAACATATAACGACGTCTATTACCTTGCAGACTATTAGGAATATGGCCGAAAAAAGGATTTTAACAATCGGGCTAGCCGTCGTACTGGCGCTAGGTACTCTGGGTTTCAACTGGGTTGAGACACTGGCTCCAAGCGCAGAGGCACACGGTGTCCAAGCACAACTTCAGAGTCGTTTCATCAAAATCGAAGACGAGACCTTTAATCGACAGTCTCTGCAGACAGGCGAGACCCTGACAGTACAGGGGACGCTGAGCAGTCTTGTAGAGAGAGACTTGAGAGGATGGTTGTCCATCTTTTCAGAGTCTACCAATGCAGGCAACAGATGGGAGATGCTAGCAAGGGATCCACCAGGAAATGTCTTTGACATTTCAGGAAACACTGCAATCGCTTATTCGCTATCTGCAAAGGCATTAGAGGCAGGCGTGTACCACGTACACACACAGCTCAATGTAGCATCTGTCGGTCCGGGACTTGGTCCAGGTCAGACAGTCGTCGTCGATGGTGAGCCAATCATAAAGCCGATTCCATACACCAACATTGCATACCAGTCAATCATAATCGGTGTTGGTTATGTGATCACTTTTGCAACACGACCCTGGCAAGTAATTTAATCACCAATCTTTTTCATTTTCTTTACACCTCCTACGAATAGGCATGCTCGAATCAAAAAGACTTTAATGAATACAGACCGGAAAAATTACCATGATATGGCCTGGAATGGGTGATCCTGCAAAGCGAAAAAAGACCCTGCGATTTCTGGCCATAACTGCAGTCATTGCAATCTCGGTAGGTCTGGCAAGTACCTTTATTCAGAGCTACCTGAACACGGATAACCCCCTCAGAGCCTGCATCAATGACAGGCACACGCCGTACAGAATAACTGCCACCCTAGAGATAGAAGTAGACGGTCAGAGGGCAGACATACCTGCAGACATTGGCAGGGAGGCGCCCAACTGCCACAGGACCATGTATACGCTGACTAACGACGGAACCATCCACGCAGAGTGGATTGAAGAATACCCGTTTGAGATAGGCCACTTTTTGTGGATGTGGGAATTTCCGCTAAGGGACATGGAGCAATCAAAGTCTGCAGTCTATGTAGACGGCACAGAGTCCCCGCACTTTATCAACCACCCGTTACAAGATGGACTCCACTACAAGGCAGTATTTACCTCAAAGGCACATGACGAGTCAAAAGATAGAGACTTTCTACCTCCAGAGAAATAAAAACCCCCTCCCTAAAAACTCAAAAAGCCGCGCATAGCCAAAATATTCAAAATAATGAAAAAAGACAGTATGGTATTACCAGTACTTTCCGTTGTCTGGAATCAGACCGATGCCTTCACGCTCAAAGTGTCTGTCCAGCTCGTCGACCCATCTTTCACGATTATCCTTGTAGGCCCATCCGTGCACACGTAGCCAGAATGATATCAGTCCCAGCAGGAATACGGTGAACATGATGGTTCCAAAGATGTAAATCATTACATCGTAGAATAGCGGATCATAGTTTGGTCCCAGCTGTCCTGTCAGTGAGGACAGGATACTAAGGAAGATTCCCACGATAGGAGCCATGATTTCTTGGCACTATCTGTGCGATATATACATTTCCCTTTCATGTCAAAATGTGCGAGATCAGTAACCACTAGAGGCAGTTAATAAAAGAAGGAGTGGAGGGTATTATCCTCTGCCCATTGCAGCATACTTGCCAGATCTGCCCCGTAGGAGCAGAGCACCGGCAACGCCGCCAAAGACAGCAGCAGATATGATTGCCGCACCAAGTACGCCTTCAGAGCTGAGAATTGGAGTCCCAGATCCGGCTCCCGGATTGTCTTGTACTGCTATTATTCTTTCCCTCTGAAGGGCTAGTGCTTCCTCTAGCGTAAGTCTGCCGGTTTCGCCACCGTCACCCACATTTCCCAGATATTGGGCAAATGCGGCAGTTGCAGAACCAGCTGCGCCCAGAAATACTACCGTCAGCATGAGGGTTGCTAAGAGTATTTTTGTCTTCATACCAATCACACCATGTGCCCCATGAGAGTTATTTAACCTTTATTCCTGCCTGCGAATTACAGCGCATATCCAGATATAGTCAGGGTAACGTTTAATTCTGTTCCCAAAGCAGTGTCAGAAATGGGACGAATGCACACACACAGGCATGGAAAGTCACACTCAATCAGGCCTGCCACGCTCCAGGTGCCCTCTTGGACAAAGCTTGATGCAAAAGAGATAGAGGAACTAGTGACAAAGTATGCAAAAGAGGGCATGACGCCCAGTCAGATTGGAATAAAGCTCCGGGATCAGCACTCCATCCCCCTTGCAAAGGTCATAACCGGCAAGAGTATTTGCCAGATGTTAGAGCAAAACAAGCTCATCTCAGAGATGCCAGAGGATTTAGACAACATGGTAAAAAAGGCAGTCGGCCTGCAGAGACACCTCAAGGAGAACAAGGGCGATAAGAGAAATGTCAGATCCCTTGAACTCATAGAGGCAAAGGTGCACCGGCTCTCAGTATATTATAAAAAAATAGAGCGCATTCCCAAGACTTGGAAATATAAATCAGTAGTAGCCCAGTTAGAGTAATGGTATCCCTTGACGAGTCCCTCTCATATCTAAAAGACAGGGTATCAGAATGCATTAGATCCAACAAGTCGATTCTTGTCACAACCCACATGGACTGCGACGGTCTCGTATCAGGCAGCATAATGACAAGGGCCCTCATCAGGGAGGAGGCAAGATGTACAGTCAGGACCTCGAAGGAATTTAGCAGATCTGTGGTAAGATCCCTAAAGTCAGACCCGCGCGACTTTCACATTGTAACTGATCTGGGCGGCGGCTTTGCAAAAGAGATGGACGCAGAACTAGGAGACAACTGGGTCGTACTGGATCATCATCATATCCCCGAGTCAGAGACTGACAACGAGCGTGTCATCAACGCATGGAA
>RHFD01000013.1 GCA_003724325.1 Nitrosopumilus sp. D6
TCCTCCCTGCGAGTGCACCAGGTCAGTTATCTCGTCTATTTCGAGTCCGGTAGGTATTGACTCGCGTATGCCGTATGTCAAGACGTGAGCGCCACTGTCAGTGGTGGCCTCTTCTGCAGGATAGATGCTCATCTTTGCAAATTTTTCGTGGCAGTCCTGGTACTCTAGTATCTGTTTGTACCCGTCAAGCGTGTTGTGGTTTGT
The DNA here is from genome assembly GCA_003724325.1 of Nitrosopumilus sp. D6. Lineage (GTDB taxonomy): Archaea > Thermoproteota > Nitrososphaeria > Nitrososphaerales > Nitrosopumilaceae > Nitrosopumilus. Next base: position 205 of record RHFD01000013.1, read on the forward strand.
GACAAATATCGCGTCAAGTCCGGCATCTTGCGCCCCGAGCAGCTGCTCTGGGATGGAGACACTGCAGTCGTACGGCGGCTCCTTGCTGCCAAAGCGGTGGTTTGAAAACGTGTTGTGGCAGTGCAGTTCTGCTCGTAGCATTGTAATAGTATTTGTATGACCGGATTTTAACTTCACTATCTAAAGAGATCCTCTGCTTCTGGGCGCAAAAGCCCGGCAGACGTGCCGTCTTTGGGATCAAAGGAATACCCGCGGATTATCACGGCCGGATTTCCAAGTGACTTGCCCATTGCAAGCTCTGCTGCCGCGCACAGCTCGTCTGCTATTGCAATCTCTGTGACGCGCAGCTTTCTTCCAAAAGAGTCCCTTTTTCCCGCATAGTCAAGTATCGGGGACATTCCGCAAACGCCGATTGCACAGTCAGTCTGCCCCATGCGGAACGGGCGGCCAAACGTGTCAGATATTATTACCGGTATGGTCTTGCCGGTAATCTCTTTTATTTTATTTGAGATTAGCAGTGCAGACGCGTCTGGGTCCTTTGGGAGTAGTGCCGCATATCCTGACTCGATGTTACTCTCGTCAATTCCTGCGTTTGCGCACACAAGCCCCGAGTTTGTCTCTACTATTATGATGCCGTTGCTCATGCGGAGTATTTTTTTTGACTCTTCTAGTATCAGATGGATGATTCGCGGATCCTTGCCGTACTGGGACGCAATACCCTCTGCAAGCAGCGAGGGGGTTATGGCATCAAGGCGCACGATGCGGCCCTCCTGCTTTGATACTACCTTTTGTGCCACGACTAGAATATCACCGTCACTGAGATCCGCGCACGATGCCATGATCCCGGGAATCCCCTCAAAAGGCGTTATCTCACTAGGTACGTGTATCGGGATTACTTGCAAGCAATATCTGGTGTGATGCGGGGCTAAAAAAATTTATGCCGGCGGGGCTATCTCGAGGTTGTAGTGCCTGTTAATTATGCCCAAGATGAGCTCTAGATTCTTCTCCTCTAGCACGTCAGTTGCCATGTCCTTTACTAAATCCTGGGCCCTGTATGCAATGCCCAGACCACATACATCAAAGAGCTTTACGTCGTTTGCCCCGTCTACCACGCACACGATATCGTCTTTTTTCTCACCCCACTGCGCAATCATCTTGCGGGCTGACTTTGACTTGTCAGAGTCAACGCTTATCTGCACGCCATCAAGCCTGCCGTCCCGGAATATGAGCTCATTAGAGTAGACGTGGTCTAGTCCCAGCTCCTTTTGCAGGCGGTCCATCATAATTGTAAATCCCCCAGAGATTGCCATTAATTTCCACCCTGCCGCCTTTAGGGCGCGGCACGCCTCTTTTGCCCCGGTCATTATCGGAAGCGAGTCTGCAACTTCTTGGCATGTCTTTTCATCAAGACCCTTGAGGGCAGCCACCCTGGTTTTGAGCCCCTCCTCCCAGTCTATCGTCCCCTGGATTCCTTTTTTTGTGATCTCCCATATCTCGTCTTCCTTGTCGAGCTTTTCAGCGAGGATTGGAAGATACTCCTCGTCATACAAGACTCCCTCTACGTCAAAAATTACAAGCAAGTGGTTTCTGTTATGCGGGGGTGCTGATTATATTAAAGTCTAATCCCATCAGGCTCTGGTAAAACGTTAGTATAAATCACAGGCATTTATGCCACTTGACATGGACGAGCTTGCTCACAAATATGAAGTCGAGATAAAGCAGCGAGAGGGCAGGCAAAAACTGACTGACACGGTAAAAAAAGAGCTGAGCATTTCTGGCATGATGGATGAAAAGGGCAAGCTAAAGCTAAAGGGGGTAAGTCCAAAGATGCTAAAGAGGATGAAGCAGGAATACGTGGACTGTCCCGTGCTAGGTACAGAGGCCCACTTTATCCAGTGCTTTGTGTGCAAGAACTTTCAGAGCAGGGTCATGGGAAAGGTGCTGTGCAAGGGTGACTCGCTGTAACTTTGCTTCCGGTGGGGCACGTTGAACAAGGAAAAGATAGGGATCACAGTATCAAAAAAAGAAGACTTTAGCGAATGGTACACGCAGGTGGTGATAAAGGCAGAGCTGGCAGACTATGCCCCTGTAAAGGGGCTGATAGTACTCAGACCAGACGGCTATTCCATCTGGGAGTCGCTTCAAAAGACCTTTGATGTGAGGTTTGCAAAGAGGGGAGTCAGGAATGGATTTTTACCCGTATTAATTCCAGAGTCACTTTTGGGCAAGGAGAAAAAGCACTTTGCAGGGTTTAACCCAGAGGTGTTCTGGGTTACTCATTCGGGGGATGGCAAACTCGGCGACAGGCTTGCCCTCAGGCCCACGTCTGAGACCCTTGCATATACCTTGTACTCTAAATGGATTCAGAGCTGGCGAGATCTGCCGCTAAAGATCAATTTTTGGAACACGGCCCTGCGGGCAGAGATAAAGGGAACAAAGCCTTTTCTGAGAACATCAGAGTTTCTCTGGCAGGAGGGGCATACTGTACACGCCACCAAGCAAGAGGCGCAAGACGAGGTCTCTGAAATTCTGAGAATATACCAGAGCGTGGTGCAAGACGAGCTTGCAATACCCGTAGTAGTGGGCGTAAAGAGCGAAAAGGAAAAATTTGTCGGCGCAGAATACACCACCACGATGGAGTCAGTAATGCCTGACGGCAAGGCGCTGCAGATGGGTACGTCGCACTTTTTGGGGCAGAATTTTTCAAAGCCTTTCGAGGTAAAGTTCTCAGACAAGGACAATGTAGAGCACTTTGCGTGGCAGACATCATGGGGGGTATCATGGAGACTGATTGGCGCAATGATAATGGTACACGGGGATGACTGCGGCCTAGTGCTTCCTCCAAGGGTTGCGCCAGTACAAGTAGTAATTGTACCTATAAAGAAGAGCAGTGATACCACAGATACCATACATGCAAAGGCCCGCGAAATCGGCCATACACTAGAGTCTTGCGGTGTGAGGGTACAGATAGATGACAGGGACGGCATGTCCCCGGGATACAAGTTCAACGAGTGGGAGATGAGGGGCGTGCCTGTACGGATTGAGATTGGCTCCAAGGACATGGAGAAGAAGAGTGTCGTGGTTGCAAGGAGGCATAATGGCGCAAAGTCAGATTTGGGGTTTGAAAGTATAGGTGAGATATCAGGTATTTTAGATGAAATTCAAAAAGAGATGCTAAAAAAGGCCACAAGGCAGGCAGAAGAGCTGGCATTTTCCATATCCGAGTATGGCAAGTTCAAGTCCCGTATTCGGGAGGGCGGATTTGTGCATGCGCCGTGGTGTGGCAGGCAAGAGTGCGAGATGAGGGTAAAAGAAGAGACAGGCGCAGACATTAGAGTCGTTCCGTTTGGGAGCGGGGACTGTAATCAAAAGTGCGTGTGCTGTGGGGAGGCAAGTTCTTCTATTCCCGTGTTTGCGCGCGGGTACTAGATCTGCCGTTTAGTGAAGATTCCGGGATCAAGCAGGAACAGCGCCCGACGTTCTGTTCAAAAATGTTTCGCTTGTCGGCTGTCTGTGTATAGGTTTCTGCCAGGTATAGGTAGGGTTGTACTGTTTTTATGTATTGCAGTTTTGTAATTTTTATAAAATTATCAATGTCTGAATCTCACGAATCATCTAAAACCTGTATGAGATATGGTTATTACACAATAACCACGTTATGTACTTTAAACATCATCTATTTCAGACTAGCCAAGAATTATAACTATAAAGATTTTGAGAACAAATAGTTTGATATCTACAATACATCAGCGTGTATGCATCTTGAATGTGACAGAGGTCATCTGATGTCAAGACCCAAAAAATCAGACCATGACGGGATAATTGTTCCCGGAAGTAATTACACTCTGGCACTTGTCTTTGCAGTAATACGGGATGGAATTCGCGCGGCTGTAAAGGCATCAAGAATTTGCACGAGGCCCTGACCTTGTTCCGAGAGCTGATCCGAGGTAGCAGAGACTTTCAGGCGGATCAGCCAATATACCTCATAGCCATCACCTGCCATAAAAGCATCGAGGTAGATGATGTCCTAAGAACAGGATATGAAACGATTGCCAGATCCTCAAACCAGCCCCTGATCGGCTATTGGCGTCCTCCGGGCAGATCTTATTTGGATGCAGTCGTTCCACTGCAATTTATAAGCAAGAAAGTTGCAATAGACGTAGGAAAAAGATATGGACAAGAATACATCCTCGCGATCCGGCCAAACGGCACCATCGACCACCTCAAAACAGATTAAGAACACGTTTGCCCCAACCTGTAATAACAAGTATTTTACACCGGGCAGCCTGTTTTCCTTGTGCAAATTCGGGTTCCCATTTGAGGAGCTTCCAGAGGAGGGTAAAAAGATGGTGCTAGAATACGCCGATGAATATGACAAAAGATGTACCAAGACCGGGGACAAGGTAGACATTCCTCCAATCCCGTCGTGGCCTGGCATTATAACATAGCACGACAGTCATTTCTGTGTCATCCCATAGTGGAGATCTGTTTTATATTTTACCAAAACTGACTCTGGTCAATCTATACTGCCGATCAAAAATTCGTGAGTGATTCTTCCATATTTCTAAAGAGATATTTCTTTATGTCCAGATGATGCCTCATCGTTCTAAAGTATTCTGACACGGCATGTCTGAGATCATCAAAAGTCAGATAATACTGTGACACTGTCAGATCCCGTTTTATACGATGCCACAACTCCTCTGTCGCATTGAGCTGTGGAGATCCTGTCAGAAGATATATTATTTTAATGTCACAGTTGTCTGCAAGCATATTTTTTACCATGTCGGATTTGTGTTGTGGGGTTTTGTGTATAATCACAGCTACTTTACCAAAATGCCGGTGCAGATCCAAGGTAAATCTCACAAACGAATCCGTGTTGAACTTGGAGTGTGTTCTGATAAACTGTTTATTCCTTTCTGATATCGCTCCATACATTACGAGTCTTTTGTGACTGCTTATGTACCAATTTATAAGCAAGAAAGTTGCAATAGACGTAGGAAAAAGATATGGGCAAGAATACATCCTCGCGATCCGGCCAAACGGCACCATCGACCACCTCAAAACGGATTAAGAACACATTTGCCCCGAGGTGCAAGAATGAGTATTTTACACCTGGCAGCCTGTTTTCCTTGTGTAAGTACGGCTTCCCATTTGAGGATCTTTCAGAGGAGGGTAAAAAGATGGTACTAGAATACGCCGATGAATATGACAAAAGATGCACCAAGACCGGGGACAAGGTAGACATCCCTCCACTCCCGTTAGGTCTAGGCATCATAACATAGCGCGACAATCATTTCTGCGTTATCCCATAATGGAGATCTGTTTTATATTTTACCAAAACGGTGACTGGTGAGTATTTGTAATGTAGATTATTGTGAGATAACCTTGGACGTAGTCCTAAAATGATAAAATTAGATGTTTTGAGTGTATTTTCGTCATATCCAGAGATTGCTTTTGTCTGGAGCGAGATGATCCGAGATCACGCCAGTCCAACTCGCAAACATAATTATACAAAAAGCAAAGACGCACATCTGTTGACTACGGAACTGCAGACTCCCCTCCTAGAGCAATTCACCACTACCAGAGCCAGGACACTCGAGCTAGTAAGGACTCTTGAAAAAGACGACTTTGTAATCCAGACTGCACGCTATGCAAGTCCTCCAAAATGGCATATCGGCCATGTCAGCTGGATTCACGAGGTTGTATTGAGCAAGATTGATCCCAGTTATGAGTTCTATTCCAAAGAGTTCTCTGACTATCTCAACTCTTACTATCAGCAGTTTGGAGTCCCGCACGACAAGGGCCAGAGGGGCGCAAGTTCCAGGCCTACCACACACCAGATATTCCAGTACTTTGATGCCATTACCAAAAAAATGACAGACACACTAGTACGAAACATTACAGATGAACAAAAAAAACTCGTAGAAATGGGATGTCACCACGAGTGCCAGCATCAGGAATTGCTGATATATGACATACAGCACATGCTTGCAGACCAGTACAGGCCAGTCAAAAAGAATCAAGTGCCAGTTCCTGTAAAGATAAAAGACACGCCAGTCAGTATAAGCGGCGGATTATACACAATGGGATATAACAAAGACAGATACTGTTATGATGTAGAGCTGCCAGAGCACAAGGTCTACCTGAATGACTATACACTGGACAGATATCCCGTCACAAACTCTGATTACATTAGATTCATCGAGGATGGAGGATATAATACATACAAGTACTGGCTCTCTGACGGCTGGGAAAAGGTAAAGGAGAACAAGTGGCAGGCACCCATGTACTGGACAAAGATAGACAACAAATGGCACACTAGAAACTTTGCAGGAACCACACTAGTGCACCCTGATGAGCCTGTCTGCCATGTGAGCTATTACGAGGCAGACGCATATTCAAAGTGGGCAGGCAAGAGGCTTCCAACAGAGGCAGAATGGGAAAAGGCCGCATGCTGGAACGATACAATCCAGAAAAAGACCGTGTTCCCGTGGGGTGATGAATCCCCCACACCACAAAGATGTAATCTGCTTGAATCATACCATTGGAGATGCGCACCCATCGGGGCGTTCCCGGATGGCGCAAGCCATGCAGGATGCCAGCAGATGATAGGAGACATCTGGGAGTGGACCAGCTCAGAGTTTGCAGGATATCCTGGATTCAAGTCCGGATTTGACGAGTATAATGACAAGTGGTTTACCGGCCAAAAGGTGCTGCGAGGTGGCTCGTTTGGAACACCACAAATGTCAATACGCGGCAGCTATCGCAACTTTTTCCGCCTCGATGAGAGGTGGATGTTTGCCGGATTTAGGTGCGCGCAGGGCGCCTAGCAAGAGTCAGCGAGAACATTTCTTTTTCATCAGTCCACGTCCTTACCACCTCTAGTCCAGCATCGCGCAACATACATCCTATCTGTGGCAGGCTGTACTTGTGCGAGTATTCCGTGTGAATCATCTCTCCTTTTTGAAGCTCTAGTCGCAGACCTGACTTTGATATCATTACCATCTGATCTGCAAGTGACCTCACGTGCATCTCTATCCTCTGGTTTTCTGCGTCATATACAGAGCAGTGCTCGAAATTCCCGAGATCAAAGTCGGCCCCGAGTTCGGCGTTTATCCGTAATAGCACGTTGAGGTTGAACTGGGCAGTCACCCCCTGCGAGTCGTCATATGCAGATTCAAGCACATCTCTGTCTTTAACTAGGTCAAGTCCTATCAGAAACAAGTCCCCCGGCTTCATTGCAGAGCGCATCTTTTGCAAGAACAAGTGCCCGTATTCTGGCGAAAAATTACCAAAGCTAGAACCAAGAAATATTATCAAATTCTGCCTCGAGTCATACTGTTTTAAGAATTCCAGACCGCCCTCATACGAGTCCATTATCCCGGTAATGCTTAGCGCAGTATAATCGCGCAGCAATAACTCAGAGCTCTCTGCAAGAATTTCTGAAATGTCAATTGGAATGTACTCTGTAGAGTCCTGCACCCTCGAGAACACATCTAGCAGTATTCTAGTCTTTACTGACGAGCCGCTTCCAAGCTCGACTAGGCGCGTGTCACTTTTTACATGCGCGGCTAGATCATTGCCCATTTTTTTGAGTATCGAGACTTCTGTCCTGGTAGGATAGTACTCTGGTAGCAAGCATATCTGCTCAAAGAGATCGGATCCCCGCATGTCATAGAAGAATTTTGGGCTGATGAACTTTTTGCTGCGGCCCAAGCTTGATGAGATCTCTTGGGCAAATGTGGCCTCTACTGCAGTGGCATGCGGCTTGAAATAGCGCAGATTCGAGTCCACCACGTACTGCTTGTAGTTGAGATTCTCCTGTACTGTACTCAAGTATCTCTGCGATACCGCATATACATAAATGCCTTGTGTAATGTTTGAAATACCGGTAATTACAACCACACTCATGGAGATACTCCGGGTAGAGCAGCTCTGCAAAAAATACACAAAGACGGGCCTGTTTGGCTCAAAGGATGTGGTTCGTGCAGCAGACGGCGTGACGTTTTCTGTGAATCAGGGCGAGGTGCTAGTCATTGCAGGCGAGTCAGGCTCTGGCAAGTCCACCATTGCAAAGATGATACTGCAGTCAGTTATCCAGGACTCGGGGAGTATTTACTTTGAGGGGGATATAGTAGATGAAAAGGGCAAGAAAAAACTACAGTCAAGCTGCCAGATGATACACCAGGATCCATACGACTCGATAAACCCGAGGATGAAAATAGGCGACATCATATCAGAGCCGCTAGAGATACACGGCATGGGAACAAAAAAAGAGCGCCATGACAGGACGCTAGAGGTGCTCCGGGAAGTCAGGCTCGAGCCCGCAGAGGAGATTATCAAGAAATATCCACACATGCTCTCTGGCGGACAGAGGCAGCGGGTGGTACTGGCGCGCGCACTTGCGCCAAGACCAAAGATGATACTTGCCGACGAGCCAGTATCCATGCTAGACGTGTCCGTGCGTGCAGAGATGCTAGAGATGTTCCAAGAGATGCAGAAAAAACACGACATATCATTTGTGTATATAACGCACGACCTTGCCACTGCCAGATACTTTGGGCACAAGATAGCCATACTGTATCTGGGCAGGATTGTGGAGACGGGTCCGATGGATACAGTGCTGCATTCCCCGAGACACCCGTACACGCAGGCCCTAATTGATGCAGTATCAGAGCCGGATCCCGCAAACCTGCACCGGCAGAAAAAAATAAGGATCACACAGCAAGACGCAGATATTATTCATGGCTGCAGATTTGCAGACAGGTGCCCCCACCTAGTTGACAAATGCAAGACAGACCCGGAACTAGAAGAGATAGAAAAGGATCACCATACTGCCTGCCACGTCAACCCCGACTAGTCACTAGGCCGGATCGGCTCTGCCTTGTGTGGCCTGGAGCGCCAGACGCTTGTCTTTGTATGTGACTACATGCGAGGATCCGTGCTTTGAGAACACGCCATAGATGAGTTTTGCCTTTTGGACTACGGACTCTTTTAGCGAGACCATGAGAAACTGGCTCTCCTTTGAGCGCTCTTCTAGTATGTTTGCAAGTTTTTGCGAGTTTGGCGCATCAAGATGTGCATCCACCTCATCAAAGAGGTAAAACGGTGACGGCTTTAATCGCTGCAGTGCAAGCACAAACACGATTGCCGCAAGCGTCTTTTCACCGCCGCTAATTGATGTAGACTCGCGCTTTGGCTTGTCTGGGAACTGTATCATATATGACAAACCAGAGTTGAATATGTCGTCCTCGTCTTGTATCTCTAGCCATGCATTACCCTTTGTCATCTTTTTAAATATGAGACGCACCTCTTTGTCCACCACGTCAAAGGCATCAAGGAAGTGCTGCTTTTTGTCCTTTTCGACCCCCTCGATAAATCTGACTATCTTGTTTCTCTCCTCCTCTAGCGTGTTCTTTCTGTCAGACATTGAGCGGTACCCGTACGAGACTTCTGCGTACTTGTCTGGCGCGTTTGCATTTAGCGATGAGAGGGACTCTCTTTCTGCACCTAGCCCTGCAATCATCTCAGAGACATCATATGTGGGCATGTCCTTTTCAAATCCAAACGCCCCGAGTATCTTTTTGAGCCCCGCTTCACTCTCCCGCAGGCCATCGAGATCCCGCTTGAGGGAGTCAGACTGCCTGTCCATGCCGCTTGTCTGCCTTGAGAGGTCGCGCTCTTTGCGGTTTAGCTCTGTAAGACTGTCATCTACTGCCTTTAGACTGCCTACAGAGTATCCAGAGTTTGAAAATAGCTCCTGCTCTTTTTCTCGCAGCTTGGCAAGCATTGCCTTTTTTGGCTCTATCTGAGACTCTAGTGCAGTGATTTTTTCCTGCAGTTCTGATACCTCTAGACTAGCAGAGTTCTCTTCTGCGCGCAATGCCTGCAGTTTTGAGTCATGGCGGCTTTTTTCTGCCTCGGCCTCTTCTAGCTGCGCCGATTTGTCGCGGTACTGGTTTGATATCTCCATGTGCAGTGAATCGGCATTTGTCTTTTTCTCATTAATCTCTGCAAGCTCTGTTGCAATCCTGTCTTGCTCGCCGGATGCATAGTTTCTCTCCATTATGCTTATGCGCTCACTCAAAGAGTCAATGTGCGATGTGTGGGTGAGTATCTCTGACTTTGCAGCCTCGCCGTCTGCGCGCAGCACGCCAATGCGCTCTGAAAGCAGGTTTCTAATACTTGCAGCAGAATCGAGTTTTTTTCCTATATGATCATGGTTCTCATCTGTGCTAGTCAGTGCTTTTTCAGAGACTGTCAGCCTTTGTGCGTATGTCTCAATAGTGCTGTCGAGTTTTTTAAGCGAGTTTTTCTTTTTTAGCATGTACTTTTTAATCACGGATATCGACTGGAACAGTCCGTCAATGTCACTGCTCATCGATATCAGCTTTGTGAGCTTTGATATCTTGGAGTTGATATCAATTACCACAGTACCGCCCTTTGCCTCAAAATACTCGCCATCAAGCGTGACTGCCTTGTAGCCTGCTTTTGAGACGGCATGGGCAGACTCGCGGTCCTCTGCAAGTATTACATTTCCAAACAGGAACGTCCTGAGGGCCGAATATTCCGAGTCGCACTCTACATGGCCTGCAAGCACGCCTAGGACGCCTGCCATCTTGGGCGTCTTTAGCTTGAGGTCCGGTATGGCATCAAGCGGGATTATCTTGAATTTGGGAAGTTTTTTCTCCCTGGCAGTCTCTGCAATGCTGACTAGTGTGGCAAAGTCCTGCACCACTATTGCCTTTAGCCAGTCAGAGCTGACTGCAAGTACTGCGCGCTCGTATCGCGCATCCCACGAGAGCATCTGGTATACCAGTCCCTTTATTCCCAGCTTGCCTGCATCCTCTAGCAGCTTGGCAACTGTATAGTCCTCGTGCATAAACCCCTTGACAGTCTTTATCTTGGACTCGTACTGGTTTGCCGCCTTGCTTGACTTGTCCCGGATTAGTTCAAGCTCGTCTAGATCGCCTTGAGCCTTTGTCTTTTTTGCCTGTAGCTTTTTGATCCGGGATTTTATCTCTGCAATTGATGCCTCGCTGTTTTTCATCATGGATTCCAGCCTTGTCTTTAGTTGTGCAAGCTCGGCAATCCCATTTTCCGTATCTGACAGCTTGGCAGAGTTTGTCTGGACCAATTTTTCAGAACCGGTCTGTCTGCCTTGAGCCTTTGAGAGATTTAGCTTTGCATCATTTAGCTGGGACTCTAGCAGCTTTATCTTGGAGTCGATCTCTGATTTTTTTCTGGCGGATTTTGTCTGCGCGTTTAGTATCTCTTGCTGTCTGGAATTGATCTGCCGCGCATCATCATTGAGACTGTTTCTCTTGCTGGCAACGTTTACCATTGATTCCTTTGCAGTTTTGATTCTAGACTCCATGTCCTGCTCGCCTGACATTGATTCTTCAATGTCTTTTTGTATCTCTGGAATCCTCGCGCCAAGTGTCTCTACTCTTTTCTTTGATACTGCAATGTCACTGTTGTCTGTCTCGTATTCTTTTAGTGTCAAGCTGAGATCCCGTTTTATCTGCGCCTCTTCGTTGGCATGCAGTTCTGCATCCTTCATCATTGTAGATTTTTCTGCATCTAGTTTTTCAATCTCTGTCTGGAGCTCCCCGAGTTCCTTGGTCAGGGTGGTAGAATTAGTGGTAATCGTCTTGAGCTCGGACTCTTTTGAGCCCCTGGTATCAGATACCGTCCTCAGCTTGCCTGCTGCATCCATTGCACGATACCTGTCAAGCTCGCGCCCTAGTAGCTCGTGGCGGAGTTTTTCATTACGCTCAACTTCTAGCTCGTCTATGCGTTTTTTCGTCTCGCCCATGGTGGCTAGAGCCACATCAAGCCTCCTGTCTGCCTGGTCTAGCTGCTTTTCGGCCTCTGTCTTTTTCTCATCAAAAGAGGTAAGGCCTATCAAGTCCTCAATGGTCTTTCTCTTTTCCTCAGAAGAGAACTCTGATATCCTGGTAACTGTTCCCTGCTGGACTGCATTGAGCTGGCCTAGCCCCGCATTTGCCATGTCAAGCAGATCCATTATGTGGGTTCTGTTGGTCTTTTTCTTGTTCAGATAGTAAATGTTATCACCGTCCCCCGTGAGCTCCCGGGTTATCTCTACAATATCCGAGTCGACTGGGATCTTGCGGTCCGTGTTATCAAAGTGGACACTTGATCTTGCCATCTTTGGGCCCCGGCGCCCCCCTTCTATATCATGAATTAGTGATCTCAGTTTGTCGACACGCATCACCTTTGGCCTGTTCTCGCCCATGGCAAATATGATCGCATCAAGTATGTTGCTCTTCCCAGAGCCGTTGGGGCCTGATATGGAGACGAGTCCTGGCTCAAAGTGTACAGTGGTGTTTCTGAATCCAAACGACTTGAAGCCAAATATGTCCACCTTTTTTACATGCACCATGAATGATATCTTTGTGTATGGTTGGATAATCGATGATCAACAAGTTTAGTTGACATAATTGCTTAATTTTCCTTGTTCTGGTATGACATTTTTCGTAGTGGTCCTACCCTGATCTCAGGCAGAAATCAGGGCTATTTGCCCTCGACAAACTTTTCACATGCCTCCTTTGCCGCCACATCTGATGTCTGCTCTATGGGGTGCTTCATCAGATACGCGCTTGCCGGCTTTATAGGCCCGCCCACGCCCCGGTCAAGGGCAATCCTTGCAAGGCGTATCGCATCAATTACTATTCCCGCAGAGTTTGCCTTGTCATCGACTTCTAGCCTGACTTCCATATTATATGGAATGTTTGCCCACTGGCGCCCCTCTATTCTCATAAACATGAGCTTTGTATTTCCCAGAAACGGGATAAAATCAGACGGCCCCACGTAAATCTGGTCGTCATCTAGCCTCTTGTCAAGCTGGCTCTGCACGCTTTCTGTCTTTGAGATCTTTTTGGAGACTAGCCTATCGTGCTCTTTCATGTTGAGAAAGTCCGTATTGCCGCCGACATTTATCTGGTATGTCTTTTCTATCTTTGTGCCCCGGTCATTGCACAGCTTTGCAAGCGTTCTGTGCACAATGGTGGCTCCCACCTGCCCCTTTATGTCATCGCCGATACACGGAATGTTCTTTTCCTCGAATTTTTTTGCCCATCCCGGATCAGAGGCGATAAATGACGGGATACAGTTTACAAACGCAGTCCCGGTATCAAGGCACATCTGTGCCCAGAATTCTGTTACCTTGTCTGAGCCTACTGGTAAATATGACACTATTATCTCGACTTTTTTCTCCTTGATTATTCTCTTTACATCCTCTGCAATCTCTTCAGGGGTCTTGCTGCTCTGTATTGGCTTTATCCTGTTCTCAACCCACAGTCCGACCCCGTCAAGCACGGGACTCTCATATACTAGAGCATCAGTTGCAGGCATCTCGTCTTTTGGAATCCAATCTACCATGTTTGGATACTCGTAGATTGCCTGCATGAGCGGTTTGCCCACCTTGTTCTCACCCACATCAAAGCCGCACACAAAGTCAATATCATGTATTCCATATCCTGCAAGTTTTTCATGGATTATTCCAATTACCTGCTGGGAGGGGCTCTTTCTATAATACTCGATTCCCTGAATCAGGCCGGAAAAACAGTTTCCAATGCCCACGAGTCCCACCTTTATTCTGTCTGCCATTTGATGTGTGGTGTGATTGGACGGGTTTAAAGTTTTCTTGATGGGCATTCTAGACAGAATTTTATACTTGATTCTGCAAAGGCTCTCCATGATAGAGGCAGGAAGGCCGGTAAGGGACATCACAATAGGCGCAGACTCATCCACTAATGATATAATCAAAGAGATGTCAGAGTCGGGAGGATTTGAATCAGTAAACCTCTCTGACGGGGTGGATATACTATACAAGATGATCACAGACGACAAGTGCCTCTGCTTTGTATCCTTTGTAGCTGCAGTCGTATCTACAGGACTGCGCGGGATAATACGTGACATGATAAAAAACAAGTGGTTTGATGTGGCAATGGTAACTTGCGGCTCGCTTGACCACGACATTGCAAGACATTTCTCACACTACAAGGAGGGATCATTTACCATGGATGATGCAGAGCTTGCAGCCCAGGACATGCACAGGCTTGGCAACGTGCTAGTCCCAATGGAGAGCTATGGGCCGCTCATCGAGGAAAAGATGCAAGAGTTTCTAAAAAAAGAGTACGAGTCGGGTACGAGGGAGATGACTACTGCATCAATATGCAAGATGATCGGTAAAAACCTAGGAGAGGATTCTTTTTTGTACTGGGCGTACAAAAACAATGTTGATGTAATAGTTCCGGGGATAATGGACGGGGCAGTTGGAAGCCAGATCTGGATGTTTGCCCAAAAGCACAGCGACTTCAAGCTGGACATGATAGGCGATGCCAATCTTGTATCGGGGCTTGTATTCAAGGCAGAAAAATCCGGCGCGTTTATGATAGGAGGAGGAATCTCAAAGCACCACACGCTGTGGTGGAATCAGTACCGGAACGGGCTTGATTATGCATTTTATATAACTACGGCACAAGAGTTTGATGGGAGTCTGAGCGGGGCCCTGATCCGGGAGGCCATATCATGGGGCAAGGTCACAAAGGATGCAAAACAGGCCACGCTGCATGCAGAGGCCACCACAATACTCCCATTTGTGTATGCGGCCCTGCTTGAGAGGCTTCGCTGAGTCCAAAAATTATTATTCCACGAGCATACAGCCAATCTATGAGCCCGCGAATCAAAGTAAAGGATCTAAGACCTGTAAATCTAGAGGGGGGCTATCTCATAGACGGGTTTCCCTCAGTCGGGTATAGTAGCGCAATTGCAAGCGAGTCCATGACACACACCTCAAAGTTTGAAATGGTGGCAGTTATTGACTCTGATGCGTTTCCGCCAATAAGCGTGATACGTGACGGCAAGCCAAACTATCCCACCAGGATATTTGCAAATGAAGAGCTAAAGGTGGGCGTCTTTTTGTCATATCTTACGCTTGACCAGTCGTTTCACAAGGCCGCTGCAAAGACAATGCTGGAATGGGCAAGGGATCACAAGATAGACCTGATAATTAGCAGCGTGGCAGTAAATGCCCCCGGAAAGGCAGACGAGCTTGTCGGGATAGGAAGTACTGACTCTGCAAGGGAAAAGGCAAGGCAGGCGGGATTAAAAGTATTGGAGAATGGCACCGTGCCCGGGATCCCCGGAACTCTGCTAAACAGGGGAAGCATAAGCGGTCAGGATGTAATTGTGATAGTATTTCATACAGACGGCAAGGGGCCTGATTATACGTCGAGCGCACACCTCTGCCTTGCAATGTCAAAGCTGGTTCCGGGGGCATCATGTGACATGTCGTTATTGCGCAAAGAGGCAGAAAAGGCAGAAGTAATAATAAGAGAGGCCCAAGAAGAGTCAAAGCACCTCAAGGACTCGATGTACAGATAGTACGGAATGGTACAGATTCTAGAGTTTGCAGTACTGGTGATATCTGTATCAGCGTCTGGCGTCATGGCTCCAGGTCCGTTGTTTGCTGCAAACATTGCATACGGGCTGAAGGGAGGGGCAGCCGCAGGAATAAAAATGGCAGCAGGCCACGCAGTAGTAGAGCTGCCACTCGTAATAATACTCGGGATAGGAGTATTCTCACTGGATTCATTTCCGGGATTTAGGACCATAGTATCCGTACTGGGAGCAGTTGCGCTGTTTGTGTTTGCCGCAATGCAGATTCGTGGAATAATCAGGAGAGAAAGGCCAGGACATGCGTCCGGTCAAAGTCCATTTGTGGTGGGAATGGCACTGAGCGCGCTCAATCCATTCTTCATAACATGGTGGCTCACAATAGGCCTCAAGCTCATATCAGATGCAATGATAGAATGGGCGTTTGCAGGAGTGCTGATAATGTTTGCCCTGCACATCTGGATGGACTTTGCATGGCTTGGAACAGTCGGGTTTCTTGCAGCAAAGAGCACTAGTATACTTTCAAGCAGGGGATATAAAATACTGATAGTAGCATTGAGCGCAGTCCTGGTATACTTTGGAATCACGTTTTTAGAGGTATTGTTCTAGCCGCAATCAAGCGTCTCTATCTGAGGCTTGCACCCATCATTAAACAGGTCTATTTTTTCCACCAAATCCTCGCACATCTCGGGGTCAAGGGACTGCTCGTAGGATTCAATGTTACCAGTAATCATCAAATGGTCTATTCCGCATGACCCCTCGTAAAATACCACCAGTATTGCAAGTATTGACAGTCCTATTGCAACAAAGACCATGTCGTGGGGACTAATTCTTTGAGATATCAATTTCCATCAGGGAGACTCTGCGCTGCTTGCCGTCATCAGAGAGCAGCATTTCAGAAGATATGCGCACATCGCTGATCACACAGCCTGTAGAATCCATGCGCTTTAGGAGCATCTGCGAGACGTTTACTGCCTGTGTAATCTTTTTGCCTCTTGCCTTGAGTGTTACCGTAGTGTTTGTAGAGAGCAGGTTTAGGGTCTCTGCAATATAGACTGCAAGATGCTTTGCACCAATAAAGACGGCGTTGCGCTCTGATGTATTTTCCTCGGGCTGTGGCTCTGGAGATTTTTGTTCTGTTGGTAATTCAGGTGTGGGTTCGGCGGGTTTTGTTGTGGGTTCGGTGGATTGTTCGGACTCTGCCGGTTTGAACTCTGGCCCTTGCGCCTGCTCTTCTGGCTCGGTGCTTTGAGGGTCAAACTCTGAGAGAATCTCTTCTGCATCTGTGGGTTTCTTTGAGCTGCTCAAGTCCATACTA
>RHFD01000005.1 GCA_003724325.1 Nitrosopumilus sp. D6
GGCCGCGAGCCGACAGATATAGAGTTTGAAGAGTTTCTAGACTTTGTCAGAAAGAACAGATCCAAGCTTGGCTTACGGTGATGGTTTGTTCCACTCTATCACCTTTATGGTGGGAGTTCCAGACATTTTTACACATGACTTTTTTAGAGCCTTTTTTGCGGCGACAAGGTGCTCTGCATTTACATATATCTCCATGATGCACTGTCCCTGCTTTACCCTGGCCCCTAGGCTTGTCGCCTTGCCCCATGCCCTTCTCATACCCTCTGATATCCTGTCTGCTCCGGCAGTTGCAATCTGTTTGTTCTCCCTTAGGAGGTTGTGCGGGTATATGCGGAGCCTAGAGTAATAACCTGTCTCACCTGCAGTCTTTTCAAGCGTCTTGTTTGCCGTAAGCCTCGTGGACTCTATTGATACGTGGCGGATCTGTATGTTCTCATTTACGCACAACTGCACGCAGTACTTGTATGTGTCCCTCTTGCCTCCCTGAAACTTTGTAATCTTTATCTGGGGCTTGCCCTTGATGAACTCTTTTCTGGTAAACACCTGACCGTTGCCCTCTCTGTAGTTTGCCCCGTGCATGTACTGACAGGCACGTGCCCCTATATTTTAACGGTTGGCAGCCGTATCTAGCAGGTGCTAACAGAATCTGATATCAGGTGATATTATATGCCTGCCATGAGCACCTGACACATGAATGACTCTTGTAGTACTAGTCTGCTATTTGTCATGCAGGATCTCACCATCGCCGGAAGAACCAGGATACAAAAATACGGGTTTCACATTTACCAGCAATACAAAGACGAGCTAGAGGGACATGATTTTTACTCTGACTGGAGGCCGTATCATTTTGGCCCGTACAGTCAGATGCTGGCAGACGATCTACAAAAGGCAATCAGTAATGGATACGTCAAAATCAGCGACGATCCCAGTGGAGATTCAAAATACAAGCAGTACGGAGTTACTCTCAAAGGCAGGAACGTATACCGCAGTCTGCTGGCAGATAACGCATTTCTAAATGACATCCATGAGATGCTTGTCAACTTGCAGCATCAGTCCCTTATGAAGATTTTAAAGCAGATTTACATGGACTATCCACAGTATACCGTCCGAAGCCAAATCAAAGATGATGCAACCCGGGGCTAGAATGCCGCCTAGTTATTCTGGTGTATTCTGATTATTTGTCCAAACTCATGATCTCTGAATGCCGTCTTTTTTGGAAATCCAGAGTCTCGCCTTCCAATCTTGCATCAAACATCTGACTTTGGAGCATGCACATATGCGCAAAGCTCTGCAATGACTAGCAATGTCGTGTCTTTTCCCACATGAATGCTTATATGGAAAACACAGGCCTCTGTCTGCCATGGAGGAACCCCCGTCAGTCACCGGTCGCATGATCTCAGGCCAGGCATGCATCTCTGATAAATCCATGATGCACGAGCTAGAGGCCCGCGGCTATGGAGAGATGCAAGGCAACAAAATGTTCCTCAAACAGTTTGAGGTCCTGTATCTATTGTACACGGGACGGCTGAAACTGGGAAAAAATCTTTCCACCTTTGACTCGTTTTTGCACAGATGTCAGAGTGATGATCCCGGGATTCTCACAAAGTTTTTGATATATCGCGACTTGCGCAACCGCGGATACATTGTCAAAGACGGCTTTGGATTCGGCTCTGACTTTAGGGTGTATGAGCGCGGACACTTTGGGCAAAAGGGCGCAAAGTTTCTCGTGTTCGGGCTAGATGAGGGCCAAAAGGAGAAGATGGGAGCCATGCAAAAAAAGATCCAAGAGATAATCCAGATGGGAAAGGAGCCTATAATGGCAGTAATTGAGCGCCGCGGAGAGGTCATATATTATAAAATCAACAGGATGAACTTTTATGAGAATGTCTAGTGGTGCATTACCCATTCAGAAGAGTACTTTAACAGGTTGTCTCTTTCTGCATCCATAAAGTCGTGCACCTCTACATATTTTGTCTTGTTCTCCCAGAGATTCTCAAAGTCCTTCATCTTCCTCTCCACCCTAGTGCGGTCATTCCAAGACGTAAACACATCCACTGACTCAAAGTCCCTAGTCTGAGTAGAAAACGACTCGCCAGATGTCCCGGTAAATGCGACTGACTGTCCTTGCATGTCGCTAAAGATGCCAATTCTCTCTGAGAACGAGTCTGCCACCTCTTCTGAGTTTGGTATGGCAACTTTTAGCTCAATCTGACCCATCTTGATCGTATCTTGGAGGCTCTTTATCTTGGCATTTTTGATGAGCTTGCCCTCAAAGGACTTTGATGGCTTTGAGAATATCTTTGAGAATACATTGAGATCCTCTGTCCTGAACCTATGGCCTGTGATCATCCTTATCTTTGCTCTGCCCATTGCAAAGTTCTCAAATGCCATTGATATTGTGATTAGCGTGTGAATTGACAGAAAATCCACGCATCTATCATACCTGACGCAGTTGCTCAGACATGGAAAAAAGAATTCTGATACAATGTCGTCCTTGTCAGAGCGGTACTCTTCTTTTAGATCTATCTCCTTTAGGCTCAATACTGGTAAAA
>RHFD01000004.1 GCA_003724325.1 Nitrosopumilus sp. D6
GATAGTGCTGTAAAAAAATAGTATATAAACTTCATGGACGAATTGGTCATATTGGGATAGATCGCAGATTCAGGCACAAAATCAATATTTGATGATTGTTCATCTAGAGACGACTCGCAAGGTATCGTGTTGGCAGACCCCTGGTAGAGATCCTGCGTGGTGAGATGGCCAGGATTATATCTGAGAATAAAAAACAGCAGGCCGTCATGTCAGAGATGCAGTGTGTGATAGACCGTCAGGGCAGGATAATCGCAGAACAGGCCCTAACGATCGAGACATTAAAGAGACAGTTACAGTACTATGACAACCCAAATTCCCCGCCCTCACAAAACTCATTCTCTTCGCAGCGTAGAAAAAAGGAAAACAGAATCGAGCCAAGCAAATACAAAAAGTCAGGAGGCAGAAAGGGCCACAAGGGCGTGTCGCGTGAGAAAAAGGCATGACAGAAAGGTAAGGCACATCCCCAAAGAATGCGGAAACTGTGGCAGCAACAATGTAAATGTCTCAGATACAAAGACCACGTACACAGATGATATTCCGTTCTTTCCTCCCATTGAGACTGTTTGCAATATAGCGTGACGTGTGTGGACTGTAATTATATCACCGTGCCAAAAGTCGGATTCAAGGGGACGGCGTTTGGGCCGAATATAATGTCACTTTTTGGATCATTGTTTGAAAAAAACTGCAGCCTGTCTTCTATGAAGAGGGCGCTGGTAATGTTTAACTGGAATTATTCAGAGCACGGTGCTAAGCGCGGTATCTGCGTTGGCAGGAGGGCTTGAAAAAGAGCATGCAAGAATAGTAAAAGGTGTGGCACGGGCGGGATTTCACCTAATAGATGAATCGCCAATCAGGGTGATGAACCTACAAGGGTATGGGTGGGCGTGCACGGGCAGAGATTATGTGTAGCTAGCCGTCGCCCCTACGCGCAGCAGCATTATACTTGATGCATACTTTCCATACTGTGACAAGGTGATTGTGTGCGATAGACATGTCGGGTACTGTGGTTTTGATAAAAAGCAGCGGTGCTGGGCTCATATAATGCGTGAGGCAGAAAACCTATCAAAGAATGGTCCGGAGGAGAAAATGTTGTATGAAAAGATAATGTTATTGCACGATGCAAAACTTGCCCCGCCGGATCAAAAGATACATGACATGCTGGTGATCCGTGCAAAAAGCATTGCAGAATTATATCTCAAACTATAGTGGCAAGCATAAGTTCGTGAGTAAAAATTTCATTTTTCTATAGGGCGTTTGTCTTGTTTGAACTCAAGAATTTTGTCGCGGCACTATAGGGTAACAAGTTTAGCACCACGTTACATAATGCAGCAGACGATCTGTTTACCTTTATCATGCATCCCAGAGTACCTACAAACAACGAGTCAGAAAGGGCGCTGCGCCAGATGGTGATTTACCGCAAGATACGCCAGAGGATAGCCACTTCCGGGGGGATGGGGGGTGTTTGGCATACTGATGACATGCTTTATGACCTGGCAGAAACAGAGGTTGGATGTGACAGACAAGCTGTTAGAGATGCTGAAAGCGACCTGACCTCGTACAAGTTTTAGCCTGAAACATCTAAATAGATTCAATGTGTAGCACATTCATGCCCGAGTTCATATGCAGTGAATGCGGCGAGCGCTTGTTCCATGAGAACGAGACGACCCTAAAGATACAAGAGACCATCCACTCGAAATTCTGCAGAAAAAAAGAGGGTCAGACGCACAGCTATATGCACAGGGATCCGGCACACATGGATACTTTTGATTCAGAGAGGGAAAAGGATACGGCAGGCGAGCCGATTCTCAAGAGATAGTCCCCAGAAATTATATCCCGGATGCATTACACGTTGCTTGTTGAAGTATGATGTTGTGATAGTAGGCGGTGGCCCGGCAGGCTCGTCTGCTGCAATGACTGCCGCCCGGGGTGGAGCCAGGGTAATCCTGCTTGAAAAAGAGGCATCCATCGCAGAGACTGTGAGGACTAGTGGGGTCACCTGGATTCAGAATACAAAAGAGTTTGGAATCCCAGAGGACTGTTACAACCCGGTAAGAAACTTTGGATTTGTCTCTCCAAACAACGAGGTGATAATCCGGGACACGGAGGCGCGCGCAGCCGTGCTTGATGTGCGCAAGACATACAGGTGGCTTGCAAAACAGGCGCAAGACGCGGGGGCAGAAATCCGCACAGGTACAAGCGTCACTGGCGTGATTAAAAACAGCAATGGCAATATTGCAGGTGTGTGCGCAGGCAGCGAGGAGTTTTATTCAAAGATGGTAATTGATGCAAGCGGGTTTTCATCTGTCATATGCAAGGAGATGGGTATTGCAGGGCAGTGGGAGCATTTTGGCGCCGGGGCAGAGTACGAGGCAGAGGTAGAGACTGTAGACCCCGAGACGTGGTGGCTCATGGTAGGGGAGGCATACTCGCCTGCAGGATACGCGTGGATATTTCCGCTAGGAGGCAGCATGGTACGAATCGGAGTGGGTGTGGGCAAGCCAGAGTCAGATGCGGATCCCAGGCAGATACTTGATGA
>RHFD01000087.1 GCA_003724325.1 Nitrosopumilus sp. D6
TCATGAAAAAGACCACAGTCGGAGTCACCATAGTAGGGCGCGACCACGGGGGCATAGTAGCCGCGTTTACAAACTTTGCATTCTCATCTGGCGGAAACATTGAAAAGGTAAACCAGAACGTCATAAAGGGCCTGTTTGGCATGTACCTAGAGATCTCCTTTGCAAAAAAGACAAATGCCGCCAAGTTTGACTCGCAGATACAGCTGCTTGCAAGAAAACAAAAGATGGATGTAAGTACCCACCACGGGACAAGCCTGCGGAAAAACATTGCAGTCTTTGTCACAAAAGAGCCGCACTGCCTGGAGATGATACTGAAAAATTCGCGCACACTAGGCGGCAGGATAGCACTAATAGTAGGTACTGAAAAATCCCTTGCAATTATGGCAAAAAAGGCAAAGATACCATTTGTACTCGTATCAGGGCGCAGCCAGCAAAAGGCAGAAGAAAAGATAATCACCGCATGCAAGAAATATAACATTGACCTGATTGCCCTTGCAAGATACATGCGGATTCTCAGCCCCAACTTTGTCTGGAGGTACCCCGAGAGAATCATCAACATACACCCCTCCATACTCCCCGCATTTCCGGGAGCAATGGCATACGCGCAGGCGCACGAGCGCGGAACAAAGATAATAGGAGTCACATCGCACTATGTCACAGAGAATCTGGATCAGGGCCCCATAATACTGCAGGACTCTTTCAAGGTGGATCCCGATGATACACTCGAGCAGATAAAAAAACGCGGCCAAAAGCTAGAAGCCACCACACTCCTCAAAGCTGTAAGGATGCACCTTGCAGGCAAGCTTGATGTGCGCTGGAGAAAGGTGCACCTCAGAAAATGATCACAGATACGGATCCCGACATTAGAAAGTTTATCAAGAAAAACAAGACAGCCATAATACCAGTGGGTGCAACAGAGCAGCACGGGGCGCACCTGCCGGTATCAACTGATGCAGACATTATAACAGAGATAGCAGGGCGTCTGGCAAAAAACAAGAGATACCTGCTGCTACCCACCATTACATATGGCGTCTCTTACGAGCACGCGCCACTCCTAAACCTGAGTATTACCCCCGGTACGCTGCGCCGCACCATTAGGGATTTGTGCCACTCACTTGCAGCAAACGGCATAAATACAGTATTTGTACTCAATGGGCATCACGGGAACCAAAAGGCCCTGGGTAGCGCATTTACCGGCAGGGGCATGCCAAGAGTGTTTGTACTCTCATACTGGCACTATATGAAAAAAGACCTCGGGCACGCCGGCTTTGCAGAGACATCCATAAT
Organism: Nitrosopumilus sp. D6; assembly: GCA_003724325.1. Taxonomy (GTDB): domain Archaea; phylum Thermoproteota; class Nitrososphaeria; order Nitrososphaerales; family Nitrosopumilaceae; genus Nitrosopumilus. The sequence goes on from RHFD01000087.1 coordinate 1,288, forward strand.
GCTTGCCATATCAAGACACGTCAAGATGAACAGGGCAAAAAGGGGCCTTGATACCAACAATCTCACAAAGACAGAGATACAAAAATTGGAAAAACTTGCCCAAAAGTCATTTCTCCGGGCCACAAAAAACGGCATCTGGGGAAACCCCACAAATGCCACAAAAGGCGACGGGCAGGCCATTCTCTCAGAGATAGTCAGTAATCTGGCAAAAAGGTGTCAAACTTGTCTTACAGGCAGAGACCCATAGTTTCACAATACCAAATTATTAATAATACCGACCTATCAATTATGATAATGTCCGTTGATATGGCCGTAAAAGTACTTGATGAGAGCATAAACCAGGTAGTCCTGATAAAGCTCAAGGGCAGCAAGACTATCCGCGGCAATCTGCTTGGATTTGACCAGCACATGAACCTACTACTTGACTCATCTGAGGAGATTCCCGCAGAAGGGAACGCAAAGAGCCTTGGAACAATCGTAGTGAGGGGGGACAATGTGGTAATGATATCGCCGCCCCCGGCGCAAAACAAGGTGGCATGAGATGGTAAAGGGCACCACCTCGATGGGCGGATTTACAAAGAAAAAAGTCCACATCAGGTGCCGCAGATGCGGCAAGAACTCGCTGCACAAGCGCCACCACCAGTGCGCCAGCTGTGGATTTCCCGATGCCAAGCGACGTAAATACTCCTGGATAAAGTGGTATACGTAAATGCAGGAATTAGTCCTTGTTCTCAGCTCGCTTGCAGGCATTGCGACGGCAGCAGCTGTTCGCGGCAGGTCTGGCAAAAAGATAACCACTATTGGTGCAAGTCCGCGCATAAAGAGCCAGATAGGAGCTCTAATAATTGAAAAAGACATACTCACAAAGACCATTGCAAGACTGTACCAGTCCGACTCTGATCTCACAAAGATACAAAAAGACAGGCTGTTATCAAAGTACCAGCACCAGCTTGGAGTAGTACTAGCAAAGACGGACAAATTAAAAGAGGCAGGCAGGCATCCGGATCTCGGGCCCGTAGGCGACGGCCTGATTACACTGATGGATCAAAGATTATCAAGACTTGATGAGCGCCTGTATGAGATCTCCTCTAGAATCACGGTAAAAGAGCCTGAAAAGGCAAAGCCTGCAGAAAGGCGCGCAAAAAAGCCAGAGCCAGTAGAGATTCCCGCAGGACCAAGGCAGGCATTTGAGATTACAACACTTACAAACATTCCAAAGACAGATGCGCGCCC
>RHFD01000068.1 GCA_003724325.1 Nitrosopumilus sp. D6
GCCCGTGTGTTCATGGGATTGGCAGTAGGCATAGTATTTACCATAATAGTCGCGCTTGGATTCTCAGTAGTGATATACGCAGTGCTGCCGCTTGGCACCATGATATATCAAAACGAGGTAACAATAGAAGAAGGCATCAGGCGCATACCAGAGGTATTCTCAGATGATACCATCATATACTATGCATACAATATAGTACCCGATGTACCAGACAGACAGGCGCCAATAGCTGCGCTCGAGCTTGCATTGCGCACATGGGAAGAGTACAATCCGAGTGTAAAATTCGTATACCACGAGTGGTCTGATACCAGGATAGACTGGAAGATGCATGGAGCGGCGACTCATTCGGGGCTTGCAACGTGCCAGAGCTCTGCAATAAAGGACCGCTGCATACTAGAGATAACAATAGGAGGCACAGGGTGTAGTGGCGCATACATACAGGCAGAGCACTATCTACTCACAAACCTGATAATGCATGAAGTGGGCCATTCACTTGGTATAGGCCACGCCGCAGAAAAAGGGCACCTGATGTACTCGACAGAGGATCCCGAGGCAAAACTCGGTACGCGCGGGTATAAAATTCCCATAAAATACGAGGATCTCGCCTCGCAGGTTGCAGAGTATGATGTAGTGATAAAGGCAGAGCAGGCAGAATATGACAAGCTGTACAAACAGTACGAGCCGTATGCAGGGCGTCCGCTGTCTGAATCCGAGTACCAAGAGTCCCTTGGGATATACTCAAAGCTAGAGCCCGAGCTAGTCAGGATAAATCAAATGGTAGACCAATATAATGACATGGTAGAGCGGCTCAATTCAATGTCTGCCGTCATGCCGTGCTCTTAGATATAGAATTTATATTAAGAGCGGCAGAGCCACGGACATGGCAGTGCTTGACTCGGCATTCAAATACATTGACAAAAAGGGAAACCTGCTCCAGTCCAGGACAGAGCTTACTATATCTCAGATGCTTGACTTTTTGGACATACAGTACGAGTATAACCATGTTGTGGATGGTAAAAAGATTAGCTTTGATACCAAAAACGGCATGATACAGGTGATTAATGACGAGTCAGACATTGCAAGATATGAGAAAATAAAAGAGAACCACAAGATAATGGCAATAGGCCACCCAAAGTATGCGGCAAAGATAAAAGAGCTAGAAGAGCTGGTATACTATGACAAGTCCCCGCAGACAGGCTCGATATTTCTCGAGGATCCGTCGTTTTCATTTGACTATGCGCATATTTTACCGCTAGTGGAGAAATGCTCCATCTTACACGGGCATACATCCTCTGTAATGGTCGAGCTAGTCGGCCAGATGAAAGATAATTTGCTGCTTGACTTTGGCGCGGCAAAAAAGATAATCAAGGATGTAATAGAGATATTTGACCACAAGTTCTTCATAAATGCAAAGTATCTCGAGTCCGGTGATGATACACACCACGTGGTAAAGTTTGACGGGCCGCGGGGCCGCTTTGAGCTGCAGGTCCCAAGTGACACGACATACCTGCTAGAAGGCGAGGCGACAGTCGAGAATTTGTCTTTTGAGCTGATAAAGCTGCTTGCACCGCAGATGCCTGCCAACATTGAGGCAGTAGGCGTGTACATTTACGAGGGGTATAACAAGGGATCCCACATCATCTCCAAAGTAAGGTAAAATGGAGCCAAAGATATCTCAAAAGGCCTGGGATCCGGGGCTTGAAAAAGAAATACTAGACAGGTGGGAGCGCGACGGTCTGTACCAGTTTGAATTGCAAGAGAACAACTACACCATAGATACGCCTCCCCCGTATCCGTCCGGGCGTCCGTGGCATATTGGCGCCGCTGCACACTACTCCCAGATAGACATGATTGCGCGCACTGCCCGCATGCACGGCAAAAACGTCTACTTTCCAATAGGAATAGACCGTAACGGGCTGCCAGTAGAGCTGTACACGGAAAAAAAGCACGGCATACGCATGCGCGAGACAGACAGGGAGGAATTCCTAGACTTGTGCCGCTCATCCCTTGACGAGCTAGAATCAGAGATGATCACCATAATGAAGAGCCTGGGCATTAGCGGGGACTTTGAAAATCATTACCGGACTGACTCTGCAGAGTACCGCTCCCTGACGCAGGCGACATTTATTGATTTGTGGAGAAAAGACATGGTATACCTTGCAAACAGGCCAAACAACTATGACTGGGTGTCAGGCACTACAATAGCAGACGCCGAGATAGCATACGAGGACCTGCCTGCAAGACTAGTCTACATGAAATTCGGGCTTGATGGAGGTGATATAGTAATAGCTAGTACGCGCCCCGAGCTGCTGTGCGCGTGCCGCGCCATCATAGTAAACCCTGATGATGCCAGATATCACAACATGGAGGGGAAAAAAGTCACAGTACCAATTACTGGTACGGCCGTGCCAATAATCACCCACCACTCTGCAAAAGAAGAGTTTGGCTCTGGTGCAGTAATGGTGTGCAGTTATGGCGATCAAAACGACGTGGCACTGTTTCGCGAGCTAGAACTAGAAGAGATTGTTGCAATTAATACAGACGGCAAGATGACAGATGCGGCAGGGGCATATGCCGGCCTGAGACCAAAGCAGGCAAGAAGCGCGATAATAAAAGATTTAGAGTCAGGCGGGTTTGTAGAAAAAATCCAAGATATAACGCACCGCACCCCTGTCTCTGAGCGCAGCAAGAACCCAATAGAGATAATACCAATGGAGGAATACTATGTGAGGCAAAAGGGAGTAATAGACCATCTGAGGGAGTCGTGCAAAAAGATTGCATTTTATCCTGCAATGCACGGGCAGATACTGCACAACTGGCTTGACTCTGTGAGTATTGACTGGCCCGTCTCAAGGCGCAGATACTATGGGACAGAGATCCCCGTGTGGTACTGTACAGGGTGCTCCGAGCCGTACGTGCCAGAGCCGGGAAGATACTACAAACCGTGGTGCGAGAGATGCCCCGCAGAATCGTGCGCAAAGTGCGGCTGCTCTGAGTTTACAGGCGAGGAGCGCACATTTGACACGTGGATGGACTCGAGTATCTCGCCCTTGTTTATCAGCAGGTACGGCCGCGACGAGAAATTCTTTGCAGGCACGTATCCTGCCTCGATACGCCCGCAGGCAAAAGACATTGTCAGGACGTGGCTCTACTATACAATGCTGCGCTGCGACGAGCTGACAGGTGTAATGCCGTGGTCAGAGGCATGGATAATGGGGTACGGCCTTGATGAGAGGGGCACAAAGATGAGCAAGAGCAAGGGAAACGCAATTGATCCATTACCAGTAATAGGGCGCCTGGGCGCAGACACGTTCCGGTTCTGGAGCGCAAGCGAGATAAACCACGGGTATGATTTCAGATGCAACGAGCAAAAGATAGAGGCGACAAGAAAGTTTCTCAGCAAGCTGTGGAATGTCTCTAGATTCATCTCGGGGATTCCACCTGCAGAGTCTGAGAAACTATACAGTACTGATAAATGGATACTAGGCGAGCTTGACGAGTTGGTATCAGAGTGCAAAAAGGGGTACTCGGAGTATAATTTTTTCATACCTGCAATAGCAATAAGAGAGTTTACGTGGAACGTGTTTGCTGCCCACTATATAGAAATGGTAAAGGCCCGCGCATCAGGGGAGGGATTCTCTAGTTCCATGCGGGACTCTGCAAGGTATACATTACACAGGGTGCTCTCCACCATACTAGTATTATCTGCGCCCATAATACCGTTCATCACAGAATACCTGTGGAATACCATATACTCTGATACTAGCATTCACAGGCAGCAGATGGCAGAGCCAAAAGGCGTGCCAAAAAGCGCCCTTGGCAGTACAATAGTACAGTTTAACTCGTCAGTATGGAATGAGAAAAAGTCGCGCGGCCTCTCGCTAAAGGATTCAATAGACATGGAAATTCCAACAGAGCTAAAAGAACTCAGAGAAGACCTGTCTGCAATGCACCATTTAGATTAATCCTATAAAGTATTTGTGGACTGATGTGTCCCCTGCAAGCTCTGGATGGAATGCCGTGGCTATTATCTTGTCTTTTTTTACGGCCGTAATGTTCTGGTCAATCCTTGAGAGTATCTCTGTGTTTTTTGCCTCTGATATGGTAGGGGCCCGGATAAATACGCCGTTGAATCTGGGTATGCCTATTGCATCCAGAGAGATCTCTTTTTCAAACGAGTATATCTGCCTGCCAAAAGAGTTCCGCTCTAGTGTCACATCAAGGGCTTGTAATAGCGGCTGCTGTGTCATGCCTGTCACCTTGTCAGATACTGCCCCGGAGAGCAGTACGAGTCCTGCGCATATTCCCAGTACGGGCATTCCAGAGTCAATTTTATCTTTAATTATCCCAAGCAGGCCGTCTTCCTGGCACATTGTACCAATTGTAGTGCTCTCACCTCCCGGAAGTACTAGCGCATCCACGCAGTCGATCTCCTTTGCAGTCTTTACCGGCATGGCCTTGCCATCCAGATTCATCTCTTGCAGGGCACACTCTACTGCCATTTCATTTTCGCGCGTATCGCCTTGTATTGAGAGGATGCCTATCTTCATGCCGGGCCCCGCTCCTGCATTCTCAAGTCCAAATTCTTTACGTCAAGTCCCAGCATGGACTGTCTTTCATCTATCATCTTTTGCGCTTTTCTTACCTTTTCTGGAATGTCCCAGAATGTGGTTGCAAGTACTATGGCCCTTGCGCGCCCCTTTGCGTCATCTGCATCAAATATTCCAGATCCGACGAATACACCGTCGCATCCAAGTGACATGAGATATGCCGCATCTGCAGGAGTAGCTATTCCGCCTGCGGCAAAGTTTACAACCGGCAGCCTTCCAAGCATGGCAGTCTGCCGTACCAAGTCAAAGGAGACCTGCAGCTCCCTTGCCATCTTGACTAGTCCCTGCGTATCAGCAGAGTCGTGTATGGATTTTATTATTCGCAGTCCGTCATTTACCTTTTTGATGTGGGTAATGGCCTCTGCAACGTTGCCTGTTCCCGGCTCGCCTTTTGTGCGTATCATGGCTGCCCCCTCTTCAATCCTGCGCAGCGCCTCGCCTAGGGATCTTGCCCCGTTTACAAAGGGGGCAGTATAGTTCCACTTCCAGATGTGGTGCGACTCGTCTGCAGGTGTGAGCACTTCTGACTCGTCGATCATATCCACACCTGTCTGCTGCAGCGTCTCAGCCTCACTTACATGGCCTATTCTGCACTTTGCCATGACAGGTATGGTTACAGTATTCATCACATCCTCAATTATACCAATACTGGCAGTTCTTGCAACTCCGCCTGCCTTGCGGACTGCAGATGGCAGCTTGTCTAATACCATGACTGCTACTGCTCCTGCATCTTCTGCTATCTTTGCCTGCTCTGGGTTTGTCACATCCATGACTACGCCGTTTTTGAGCATGTGGGCCAGTCCACGCTTTAGTGTCGATGATCCCCTGACAGACTCGTTTGAGCATATTATTCCTCCTGCATCAGGCCTGTCACCAGATAGTGAGAGCATGGTTGTGCAAGGGGGTGATGGGTATTTGTATCTATTTGAGAATTATTCTGTGTATTGGGGTTTTACTGTAAAATCACAATTGTATAGTGAAATTTGAGAGTTTGCCGGATCGCCTCATGAGTGTTGTAAACATTTGTTCTATCTTGCAGCCCCCAAATTTAGTTATATTTGCCCTTTTGAGATAGTGCCAATTATACAAACCCCACTGTACAATATTTTGTAGATTTGCAGCAAAACCCCACCAAGTGATTGGGAAGAAATTATAAACACCATACACACAATGTACGCTAGTGCCTCCAATGGTA
>RHFD01000036.1 GCA_003724325.1 Nitrosopumilus sp. D6
GCCGAGTCTGCACCAGCCCTCTCAAGGCACATCTTTATCTGCCGTTCTGCATCGTCTCTCAGGCTGCCACTCCACGGATATGTGGTGCGCAGTATGAGCGTCTTTATCACCTCAATGTCTGCCCCCGTCGCGCCGATCATCCTGCATATCTCTGCATCATTGCTGATGAACTTTATGACACTCTCCTCGTGTGGCTTGTCGACGCTCTTTTGCGGATCAAAGTCATGAAACAGCGCCGCTATATACAAATGCTTTATGTCAGTGTTATCTAGTGTGACCATTTTCTGGGATGCCGCTAAAAGTGAGATATACGTCACTTCTAGCTCGTGGTTGATGTTGTGGTATCCGTAATAGTCTGCCCCAAGCCCGCGGCTCTCAAAGAGGTCAATGGTAAAGTCTAGCATCTCCACGTAACAGTCGTCTCCTAGTCCGTTTTGGACCATCAGGTCGAGTATCTCCCCCCGCAGCGAGTGGATGCTTGCAAACTGCTGCAATACTCTGAATTATTGGGAGCCTGTTTTTAAAGATTCACAAAGACTCAATAAAACACGCCATACACCACATATATGCAGATTCCAGACCCCCTGAGAGAGCCGGGGGCAGAGTTTGAGATGAATCTTGAGGGGCGGCGCCAGCTCAAAGACGTAAGGATATCTAGGATTCAGACGCCTGTAAATGAGACTACCATGCGCGGCGGCGTGTATGTATCAGAAAAGTCAGCGTACAAGATGCATGCAACCATTAATGATGTTACAGTTATTTCACACCTTACCGGAATGATGCTCGGGCCTAGTACAGAGTTTGAGCAGATAAGAATAACTGCGCGCACACCAAGGGGTAAATTTTACATACTAGGTAACATTACTGACAGCGTACAAAGGCCCGACTCTGTCGAGATTGGCATGACTATCATCAAAGTCGGACCTGCCTAGCCCATCATGGAATCGTATCTTTTTTTGCTGCGCTCATCAGAGAGCACCTCGTATGCCTTGTTTAATTCAACCATACCATCAGAGTCCTTGCCGGTCTTATCTGGATGTGTTTTTTTTGCCAGCTTGCGAAACTGCGCCTTTATCTCGTCAGGTGTTGCATTTTTTTCCAGTTCTAAAACCTTGTAATAGTCCGGCATCTGTTTATCATATTTTTCATCAAGGTTGCGCTTTCCCATCTCCTCATAGTCCTCGCCCCAGTCAGAATGATACTTTTCATACGTCCTGTCTTTTTTTGAGTCTAGATCCTCAGAGTCATATGCAGTCTTTTTTCTAAATATTACATCGCGCGCAAGAAATACTGCCAGTCCGATTACTGCCACTGCAAACCCCCCCAAAATTACTGTTTTTTCCAGATTTGTAATGTCGGCTGCTTCACTCTGGGCATAGGCAAGAAATAAAACAATCATCCAGCCAGTCATGTCATTCTAAAGTCCTCTTTGATGGTGTTGAGCACCACATGGGTAATGGTGTTTTTTACGTTGGGAATTGCGCCAAGCGTCTTTACAAATTTACTCAAGTCGTCGCGCGTCTTGAACTTTGCCACTATCATTGTATCTGTAGTACCTGTCACGTCATACACGCCACAGACGTTTTCAAACTTTGCAATCCTGTCTTCGATTTGCAGCATCTTGTCATTTTTGGCCACCACCTCGATAATGGCAGTAAGGCAGTACCCGAGCTTTTCATGGTTTATCATTGCAGCATATCCGCTAATTATCCCCTCCTTTTCTAGTTTTTTTATCCTGGCAGACATTGTAACAGTCGACATGTCTAGACGCAGGGCAAGCTGCCTTGCAGACTGCCTCCCATCCATCATGAGATGCCTGAGTATCCTCATGTCTGTCTTGTCCATAATATACAAGAATGAAAAAATTATTTATGTTTTTACAATTCCATTACACAATCCTCAAATAGAACCAGCCCCCATAAACCGCATTGGATTCAGAGCTTGCCGCAAGAGGTAGAGAGTCAGTCATTAATGGTAAATATGAAGAGGCGCTCAAAATATACGAGCAGGCAATATCAAAGGATCCACATAATCCGGATCTCTGGAACGGCAAGGGTACTGCCCTCCGAAGTCTTGGAAGATACGAAGAGGCTACAGTCTGCTTTAATCATTCACTAGAGCTAGACCCCCGCGACAGGGACGCATCATAGTACAGTCAGTTTAATTACCCATAAAATATAATGCATGCCGGTGAATTCCAAAGAGATGGTAGAGTCAGCCTATGAATGCGCAGAGAACCAGGAATATTCAAGGGCGCTGCAGCTATACGACAGGGCGCTAGCACTAGATCCAAAAAACATCCAAATCATAATAGACCGTGGCGCCACTTTGCAAAACATGGGAGAGACAAAAAAGGCAATTGATGCGTACGAGTCTGCGCTGGCATTATCCCCAGTACACACTGATGCCCTGCTCAACAAGGGTTCTGCGCTTCACTGCGAATCTAGATATGACGAGGCAATATCATGTTATGATGTAGTGCTAAAGCATGAAAAGGGATGCGCAATGGCGCACGCCTACAAGGGACTCTCGCTTGGAGAAAAGGGGAATCTAGCAGAGGCGCTAGTCCATTTTAAAAGGGCGCTTGCAATAGATAACAGATACGAGCTAGCAGCCATATCACTAGATGCCGCGCAAAAAATGCTAAAAACAAGATCTAAAATACGCTGACATCGCCGGGGGCAGGCTCTCTGTTGGATTTTTGCTCATTGAGATTGTGCACTTTGTCCTGGTGCTCTCTGAGATCCTCAATGTTTTTGAATCCTTCATGACACATGTAGCACTTTGGATTGTGCTCATCTACTAGAGGCAGTACCATGAATGTACTCTGAGATATCTGATAATTAACTCTTGAGTCATGTGTTTGTAGTCTGCATGCACTGTTTTATTGGTGGAATTATCAAAATTATATCCAGATCCCCCGCTGTGATGTGTGATCTTCTCACCATTACAATTCATGCCTGTGCATCTTGTTCTCTTGTCAATATGTGTAGAATTTGGGGTAAAATCACACACATGCATGGCAGTATAATGGCAGATCTGCCCGTTAAAGTGCAAGGATTATATCACATTTGAGGGCCTCGAGGTAACATGCTAGAGCAGCTTGCCGGGGGGTCACAAGCATTAGAGCGCGCCATTGCAGGAGAAGAACTCTCATACTCTGATGGCATGGAACTGATGAACTATGATAATATCCACATGCTTGGAGCAGTAGCAGATGCTGCCAGAAAGAGACAGGTAGGAGATACGGTGACATTTGCTGCATCCTACTACATGAACTACACAAACGTGTGCGCCGCCAGCTGCCAAATGTGCGCGTTTTACCGCAAAGAAGGAGCAGATGACGCATATACACTCACACCTGCAGAGATTGAAAAGAGAGTAGCCATTGCAGAGCAGATGGGGGCCACAGAGGTGCACATTGTCGGCGGATTTCACCCAAAGCTGCCGCTTGAATACTATGAGGAGATGATGCGCGCAATAAAAAAGAGCCATCCCGGACTCAACATAAAGGCGCTCACTGCAGCAGAGATATTCTACCTCTCAAAGCTTACAAAAAACTCTACAAAAGAGATACTTGGACGCCTTAAAGATGCAGGCCTTGACTCGATGCCAGGTGGAGGTGCAGAGTTGTTTCATCCAGATATACGCAACAAAATAATCCGTGGCAAGTGCTCTGGGCAGGAGTGGCTTGATGTGATCAAAGAGGCCCACACCATGGGAATTAAAAGCAACGTGACCATGCTGTATGGACATATTGAAAAGCCAGAGCATATAGTTGACCACCTGGTAAAGATACGTGACTTGCAAAAAGAGACTGGCGGATTTCTCACACTCATACCACTAAAGTTCAGTCTGGATAACACTGAACTAGAAAGAGAGAACCTAGTAGAGCGCGAATGCTCTGCAGTGTACGACCTAAAGGTGATAGCCCTGTCTCGGCTAATGCTTGCAGGTGTGCTAGATAATATTTCCGTATACTGGGTGGCATACGGCAAAAAACTAGCACAAGTCGCGCTCTCTGGGGGCGGAAGCGATCTGGTAGGCACTGCATTCTCTGAGGAGATATACAGGGCCGCAGGCAAGCCTACTACCACGTCTGTGGATGATCTTGCCACCATGGCAAGGGAGATTGGACGCAGGCCTGCGCAGCGCAGCACGCACTTTGAGATACTGCGCCGGTTCTAGACTTTTGCCTTTTTTTCCACTTTTTTTGTCCCGCCGCGCCTCCTTGCTCCAAAGCTTATCAGTACTAGTAAAAATCCCACTGCAATGAGAAGACCAGACAAGTTGAGATAGTCTTTATTTTCCTGCTGAGCAGTGCGCAGCTGTGCAATCTCATCATCTGTCATTCCGACATATCCTGCAGGAGTCATTCCCCCAAGTATTGTAACTAGAGCCATTCCAGACACAAGCAGAGCAATCCCGCCTGCAAGCATTTTCCTGTCTACTAGCATTAAAAATACTGCCTGACTCTGCCTATATTATGTATGCCTAGAATCCCTCTGGCGGCTTTTGCACAAACACATTACACACAAGAACATCAGTCTTGGAGTCTCGATACTGGACATTACACGAGACAAACTTGCCCTTTAGAGCCACTTCTAACTGCTCTCTGGTCGTATCTGTATACTGGGGCTCGTCTGGATTGTCAATCTTTGCAATGGTGATTCGCTCTGTCTTGCCGTACTCGTCTTTGTTGTCTTTTCGAACGTGGCTTATTACCATCTCAAATGTATTTCCTGCAAGTACTGCTGCCACGGGTCCGCCAATTCCATCACCCATGACTACACCCCAGTATTACGGTATAATTATTTAGCGGCAATTCGAATCTCAAAGTCCGGGACAAGCCCCTCTTTTTTTGCCATCTCAAAGAGCCTTCTTATTGATTCTTCTCCCGGATCGCCCATATTAACAGTAACAGAATTCACATACATCATGACAAACTTTTCAATGAGGTCGCGCCGTTTTCCCCGTGAATACTTCATGGCATAATCGAGGGCATCTTTTGTGTGATTCAGACCGTACTCGATGGATTCTTGCAGGTGTCTGTCAAACTTTTGTATCGTCTCATCGCCTAGATCTGTCCTCATCACATTGATGCCAAGTGGAACAGGCAGCCCGCCTGTAGTCTTGTGCCACCACTCCCCCACGTCAAGTATCTTTGTGTTGCCTTCTTGCTCGTAGGAGAGCTGCGTCTCGTGTATGACTAGGCCTGCATCTACTTTACCATCCCGTACTGCCTCCGGGATCTCGCTAAATTCCATCTCTACATATTGGAATTTTCCAATCATCAACTGTAAGAGTAAAAACGCCGAGGTCATCTTGCCGGGGATTGCAATCGTGCATTTTTTCAAATCCTCAATTTTCATGTTTTTTCTTGCCGTCACGATTGGACCGTACCCGATTCCAAAGCTGCCGCCGCTGCGAAGTATGGTATATCCCGGAATGTACGCGCACGCATGCACTGATACGGCAGTCACATCAAGGTCGGGATCTGCTGCCCGCCTGTTGAGGCGCTCTATATCCTCAATTACGTGCTCTACTTCAAAGTCAGATGTGACCCTGCCTGTAAACATGCCATAAAACATAAACGCATCATCTGAATCAGGGGTGTGTCCCACTGTGATCTTCATGGTGTGGACTATGATAGGTCGTAATAAAAACCAAAACTGATAATTAGACGCGCACCCAAGGCATTTTTTGTGGACACAATTACT
>RHFD01000034.1 GCA_003724325.1 Nitrosopumilus sp. D6
CGGACAGCCCTCTCAGAGAGGTCATTTAGCGACGAGATTCCGTGCCTTTGCATGAGGCGGTATATGTTGGAGGACTCTAGATGTTCTGGTGGCGGGACAAACTCGTACTCGGGCAATGATTACTGTGTGTATGCCGCGCTAAAAAGACTATCTTGGTGTGTTTGCAAGGGTTCGGCGATCCCGGGAACCCGAAAAGGATTGGTTGTGATTAGGGCATACCCATCTGTATAGCCGTGGTATTTTACCACGGAATACTCTGTGCATGATCCCGCATGTTGAGGCACCAATTTTTCATTGATTCAGATGTAAAGATCCAAATTCGTATAGTCGACTAGATCTACATCCCCGTGTGAGATTTATGACTGGCCGGATCCGAGTGTTAGTCAGATCTTCCATGTGGTCTGACAGCAGCTCGGGTATTAGATCTAATCATCACACCAATACAGTGTATAATCACGTTAATATGAAACTATTTATCAAGTGTGTTGACGGCAAATTGCGTAATGTGATACTACACATGCATTTTCCCAAAACTGGAGGAAGCACGTTTAATTCAATACTGAATAGAGAGTTCGGTAAGAAGCACTATGCGCTAAGTTTTTTCAAACCAAAAAACAACGCTAAATTCCACAACTCAAACATATGTTGGAGTGATGTTGGGGGAACACACGAGATCTCCGAATTGACACCGGTCTGGGAATTTGATGCAACAGACATATTTGACATGTTAGAGTATAACAAGGATGCAATAGCAGTATCACGACATGGAATATTTTTAGAGCACACCAATCTGAATGCAGATAATAATGAATTTGATGGAACCAATAATATAAAAGATTTCAGAAGTAAGAAATACAATATCTTTCCAATCTTTTTTTTGAGAAAAATTCTGTTTTGGCACATGTCACTTTACTTTCAGCAAAGGCGGGATCCAGAGTACATGGTACGTTCAAGCTATGATCCTAGGGTAATAGTGGCAAAAACAGGAAATCTTAGAGAATACACACAGTTCTGTGTGGATCACGCAAATGATCTTGATTACCATAAAATCATGTTCAATTGGACAGAGTATGCAATCGACATGATGGTGCGCCACATCAAGTTGTATCAAATAGGTATAACTGAACGATACAATGAAAGTCTGGTTGTAATGGAGCAGAAGCTTGCCAAATATTTTCCGGGCATAGATCTTTCATATTCTACTTGGATCAATGTTGATGAAAATCGAAGAACCAACACAGAAATGCAGAATATGTCTGAATTGAAAAAATGGATTGGTGAGGAACTTGTGGAAAAATTTACAACATCCTATCCACAATCTACCAAACTGTACAACATAATCAATGCTGAGCTTGATAACCGAATATCATGTATTCCAGATTTTGGTCAAAAAATGGATAATTTTGAACGGCGGTGTCAGAGACGCGCATTGGCAAAACGCGAATGATGCCAGTACGCATACTGCACATCTGCAGATATTCAATGTCCTGCCAAAGCATTAAAAAAGAATCCATACATAGTATATCACAATGAAGACCGCAGACGCTCACACATCCCTGCATGATGGAATCATACGGCATGCAATGCTGGAAAAAATCACCTCGCCTGCAGTCGTGGTGGACATAACCTATCAATGCAATGCCAGATGCAGTTATTGCAGATGGGGCGATGGTAAAACCGCAGAGAGGGATCACTACAGCATAAATGATATCCTGATTCGCGCCGAGACGTTGAAAAATCTTGGCGTCAAGAGGGTTGTCCTGTCTGGAGGCGAGCCGAGACTGCACCCTGAGATCGGCCTTATTTTGAGTCATTATGCAGGCCTAGTCGATGACGTGATCGTAATAACCAACGGGTACGGACTTGGACCACAGGCTGTTCGTGAATTGTTACATGCAGGCGCCACAGGAATAACGATATCACTTGACTCTGTTGATGCACAAGAGTCTTTCCAAACCAGACGCACCCCACCCAAGACACATAGCGAGATACTTGATAACATCAAAGAGATCTCCATGACTGTTCCTGGTTTTGAGTTCGGCATAAATGCCACGATCTCACACGTCACATCCAACTGGGCTACAGTTGTTGGACTTTTGGAGTTTGGCAAAACTGTGGGACTGGATTTTATAAAGTTCCAGCCGCTCTTCGATGACGGTTACGCATCTAATAGCGCGCCTAAACTTCTTCTTACAGAGGCAGATATCGCCAGCTTGATGGACATATCTGAAAGACTTGTAAAAACTGACGAGACGTTCCCACTTACAAATCCTCCTAGGTTCTGGAAGGATATTGCAGTGATGTGTTCGGGCAAGCCTCTTTTGGGGAGCTCGTGCGGTCTGAATGAACGGCAGTCCACATCCACCGGCGGCAAACTGGGCATGTGCTACTGGGTTGGAGAATCCTCATACGGTGCAGCCTCGGAGAGTATAAGTCATAGTGACATATTGCGCGTTCAAAACAGATTTGACACGTTAAAGCGCAGATGCAATGTGGACTTTCATTGTTTTTGTACACAAAGGATTGATCATGTATGGGCATAGATCATACAAAAGACACCATATCCGTAGACATTGTGATTCCCAGCATTCGACATGATCCAAAGAAACTGCTCTCAATGTTGAATATTACTATTCCGTCAGATGTAAAGCTGTGCTGGTATGTTGTAAGCGATAACCCATCATCTGAATCATCGGATTTTACATATGGCGGATCACCAGTACATGTGATTGTCAATACCGAGAATCTTGGAGCACCGCTGTCAAGAAACGTCGGATTGGAGTCAGGCTCTGGGGATTATGTCTTTTTCCTAGATGATGATGTCATACCTGCTCCTGACATACTGTCACGTTATGTAGATGTAATAAGGTCGTATCCTGATGCAGCCGGTTATATCGGTCCTACATTTTTTCCGGATCCGATCAACTCTTTTACGCGGGGTATTCGTGCAAGTGATTTTCTCACGTTTTTTGAGATCTCTACAACTATGCGCACATGGGTACCTTGGGGAACGACGTCAAACCTGTTGGTTCCAAGAAAAAATGTAGGCAGTACTCGCTTTTCTAAAATATTTCCCAAGCATGGGGGAGGAGAAGACATTGATTTTTGCTTGAACGTCGTTAACAATACGCAAAAACAATTCAAAATTGTGCCTGACGCATATGTCAGACACGGCTGGTGGGGCGGGGGCCGTAGAAGCTACCGACGTTTCTTCCGATGGGCCTTTGGTGATTCTAATATTGTAAAAATCCACCCAGAAACCAAATTTCGTGACTTTCCAAACATGTTTGAAATGCTGCTGTTTGGCTCGGGGGTATTTGCATGCCTTTTGGCTCTGGAAATAGCATCAGTACACCATGTCGCCGTATCTGTGGGGATCATCGTTGCATGTGAGCTTGCAGGTGAACAGACACGTAAGAGAATTACACGTGGGAAATTTTCGGCCGGCGATGCCATAGAATCAGCCATCATAAGGCTTTCAAACGAGATGGGTAGAATTGTAGGAAACATATGCCACAAAAATCTTGCCGGCTTTTTTGTCCGCTTTGACTATTTTGGAACCGGCGAGTCTGTCCCATTTGAAAGAAAAATATCAGGGCTCAAGTTTATCTCGTCAATATTTTTAATTTCAACATGGTTTGTAGTTTCCCACATTTTAAATATCTAGCAATATCTTGACAGATTTTTTTCAAACCAGCCAAACGTCTTTTGCATTCCCGCTTCCAGAGTGAATTTTGGACTCCACAATGGTGACTGATTATCAATGGTAAATGATATAGGCTTTCCATCCACCACCTCTCCGGGCTCGTACGGTCCTGCTCTGATTTGAACACGGCTGTCACTTATTTTTGCCACCATTCTGGCAAGGGACATGTTTGTAACTATACTGTCCCCTACATTTCCCGCACAGTGAATCGTCTGTCCCATATATTGATCTAGATTCTCGACTAGTTTACCGTAAAAGTCGACTATATCCTCCCCATACGTCCAAAGTCTTTTAGCCTCGGGGGATCGGACAGTAATGTCATTACCCATCAACATGTTCAGCATAAGCTGTGCGGGAAATTCATCGCTTCGCATGCGGAATCCATACCCGCTACCGACCCTTGTAACCACGCATGAGATCCCATGTGCCTTTTGATACGTCATGTAAAGCGATTCCACGGCAGCTTTTGTCCATCCATACACCGAAGAGGGATTTGGAAGCATTTGTGAGGTGTACTTTGATCCGGCAGGATATCCATACAGTGTGTTAAAGGAGCTGGGATAAATCACAGAAATCTGTTTTGGATCCATATGCTTGATAGTCTCCAGAATTCTCAAAGACGGGGAAATGTTTGTCATAACAGTGTATGATGGGCTTGAATTTCCCATGGGCCTGTCTGCAACTCCCAGCCCACAATCTACAATAATATCCACCCCTCTTACGTCATCATGTACCAAGTCATTTGATGCCTTCCAGACATATTTGGATTTACAATCCTCAACTTCTGCTAGCCTCCACGCCTCATTGAACCTACACACATCCATGCATTTTACTGTCATTCCCATATCTAGAAACCGTCTAGTCAGAGCTGAGCCTATCACTCCGGCGGCTCCTATTATCAGTACATCCAAGAGGCCATCGGGTATGATAGAAACAAGTAATACTTAATGTTATATTCCAACGTCAGACACATGAGAGATATCTCTTGCTGGGATTTAAACAGAGGCGTTCTAGAACTGAAGAATAATCCAAGGGATGTGTTACAACAAATCTTCGGGATCATACACTCCCGGGATACTTTTACAGGCGCACAATGCAAACATGGAGACAGGCGGTTGATTTTTTGATTTATAGTTTATAAGAGGAGCATTCAGATTATTGACATGGGCGGCTCAAAAAAGCCAACAGCGGCAAAAAAGGAAAAATCAACTGGCTCCAAGTCAAAAGAATCAAAAAAAGGCAAAAAAGACAGGGGTGAGACTGGTCCAAAAAAGGCAGAGATTACCGTAATGATTAACGAACAACAGGCAATGAAGATAATCGGAGGCTCAAAGGTGCTCACAATTCACGACCTAGCAAGACAGACAGGTGTAAAAATCTCTACTGCAAACGCATGTCTGAGGGATCTTGCTGCAAAGGGTACAGTAAAGGTGGTGGGCGGACATTCCGGTCACCGTCTGTATCAGGCAGCATAAAGGCGCAACACGTCACCGGGTTTTATACCATTTAATATTCCGGGATCATGTAGTCGTCCAATAGGAGTCATGGTCTTTGCAGACATGTCGTGTGCAAAAAAACAGATACCTCCGGAGGATGGCAAAAACGCCACATCCCCGCGCTTGAATGCTGTTCTTGCCCTCTCCATTCCAGAGTCGACTGCAGTCTCGATGTATGTGATGGAGCCTAGTTTGTGGGCGTTTCCTTCTAGCGGCAGTGATCTCAGTATTATCCCGACTGTCCGCGGTGCAAGATGCCGCTTTAAATCACACAGCGTGTTAGATTTGCCCACTATCTCAAGTGTCAGTGGCTTTTGCAGAGGTGGTAGTTCGTCCAATTTGCCAGACTGAAAATGATTGAAATATATAACCTTTGTTGAAAAAATATCTGTTTGTCAGAACCTGAAGTAGATGATGCGATTATTGAAGAGAACCTCGGTCTCAACAAGGCTCTAGACACGTACCGCAAGATAGTGGAGAAAAAAGAGGGCGAATCACGTGGTGAGAAAGAGCAAGACAATCTCGACAAAAAGATCAAAGAGATAGAGGATAGAGAAGTGGTCGAAAAAGTCACAGAACACATACCAGTAGAGATTCCCTGTGAAAAAAACAAGATAACCATAGGACCACCGACACTTACAAGATTTGAAAAGGCAAGAATCATGGGTGCAAGGGCGCTGCAACTCTCCCAGGGGGCGCCTCCGTTTATCCCCATTCCAAAGGACGCTAGAATATCACTTGACATATCAATGGAAGAGCTCGAGCAGCGGGTGATTCCAATCACCATAAGAAGAGTGCTTCCAAACGGCGACTATCAGAACATTCCAATTGAATACGCCGAAAAATAGACAGCTATCCTAGTAGACCTTTCCCGGGCCCTTTAGCAGCATGCTTTCACATTCCTTGCAGACCTGCTCGTCAATATTTGACTCGAGGTTGTGGTGTATCTCGCATATGAGCAGGCTTGACTTGATATAGTTGCACAGCCCGATGAACTTTGAGAGGCTTGATGGCGTGTATGCCATGTCAGATGAGAGACTGTCACTTAGCTCGTCTATCATTGCAGAGACCTGCTCTTCTGCTAGCAGCTTTGCAATTAACGACGGATCACCTCTTGTACCGCGGATATAGTTGCTGATTGCCGCCTGTGTGACTCCGAGCATCTTTGATATTTCATCCTCGCGTATGTTGTGATCCTCGGCAAGTTTTTTTGCAAGAATCGCGCGCAGTGCGGGAATCAGAGTCTTTGACTCGATCTCGGCTGGAAGTAGCATCAAATCTCAAGAAGTGTGCAAGGGATTTAAAGTTTGCAATCAGCAGGTGCGTGCCTAGGCATAGCTATTTTAATTTCTATCACATGTCATCATTATTGGATGCGTATGAAAAGATCCGGGCGGCGCTAAAAGAATCATGTAATACCTGCAGATCCGATCTCATCGCCCTCTCAGGCGGGCTTGATAGCACCATAGTTGCCTGCCTCCAGAGGGAAAAGCCTGCCGCCATGACAGTAATTGCAAAGGACTTTGTATCTACTGATCTCACGTACTGCCAGCTTGCAGCAAAGGAGACTGGTTTGCCGCTGTCAATATACAGTACAGACACCACAGTCATGCTAGAGGCAGTAGAGGAGACGATCAAGATACTGGGAAACTTTAACGATATTGAAATTCGCAACAGCACAGTCATGTATCTGGCGATATCATGGGCAAGAGAGAACGGATACGACTCGATAACCACCGGGGACGGGGCAGACGAGCTGTTTGCCGGGTATGACTTTATGGTAAACATGCCAGAATCCAAACTGACAGGTGAGATAGAGAGGGTCTGTAGCGTCATGCACTTTTCCTCGCAGGCAATAGGCAAGACCCTCGGAGTGAGAGTAGAGTCACCGTTTCTTGAGGATGCAGTAGTAGAGATGGCATTACAAATTCCCGCAGAACTAAAGGTAAAGGGCAAGGACGGCAAGAGATACGGCAAGTGGATCCTGCGCAAGACCTTTGAAAAGGACATACCAATACAGATAGTATGGAGGCCAAAATCTCCAATGCAGGACGGCGCAGGCACTACCGGGCTGACCGGGCTGTTTGAGTCGCTAATGGATGGGGAAAAATTCGAGGAAAAAAGACTCGCAGTAAGGGAGAGTGACGGAGTTACCATACGAAGCAGGGAATCAATGTACTATTACGAGGCATACAAAAAAACCCACGGAGTTCCTGCAAAGAGTCTTGATACACCATGCCCTTACTGTGGGTATGGAACAGACGGATCAAGATTCTGCAGGATGTGTGGCGCGTTTCCAATCTAGACGTTGTTCTTGTATTTTTTTGGTTTTTTGGAGAATATTCTCATGCACCCGTTGCAGCAAAAATAGAATTTTTTCCCCTTGTGCTCGTAGGGGAGCGCCAGCTCTTCGTCTAGCTCGATTCCACACACCGGATCAACAGGCACAAGATACGGGTGCATGAATTCTATTTATAAATTGAGGGAATCGCGTTTTGTATAATTGCAATTATCTCTAGTTCCATGTCTGGATATCACTCATAAAACACATGATCACACAGTCTGTAATAATGCACCTTGATGTATAATGCCTGCAGACCCGCAACATCATACTCTGAATAGTGTGTCATTTACAGATATCATCCATCTTCTGTGTGTCACTTTAGATGATTGTATATTCAGTTCTAGCCGGTAAATTTTTTGACTAGTGTATCTAGTTCGTCATGAGACATTGGCGGAATCTTCATTATTTTGAGATTCTCAGATACGTGGGCCTGTGACTTTTGACCGGCAAGCGGGGCAATGACCCCTGGCGCAGAGCGGATGAACTGTAGGGCGCGCAAGGCAGGCGGCAAGTCGCCAAACTCTGGCATGCTGCCTTGCAGCAGGCGCCCCTGCATGAACGGGACGCTGGTAAAGACGCCGATTCCAAGCTTGGCAGACGCATCTAGCGCAGAGACGCGCTCTCCTCTAATCTTTTGCGTCCTGCCAAGCATCGCCTGATCATAATACATGTTAAAGGGCAGCTGCACAAACCGGAATCCGTGGTCATCCCCACCTGCCCTCTTTGCCATATCTACGGCATCCTCTAGCAAAAGATGCTGCGGATCATCATCAGGCACCCTAAAGCACTCCCATGTGGCCATGCCATAAAATTTGATCTTGCCGTCGCGACGCTTTTGCTCGTACATCTCAAATGCCGACTCGAGCAGATCCAAGTATCTCTCGCGCGTCACATCGCGCACCTGCCCCTCTACAGAGTTGTGCAGATACATCAAGTCAATTGACTCGAGGCCCAGATTCTTCAAGCTCCGGTCTAACTGGTCAGAAAGATACGGAGCAGTCATGCAGTGGTACCCAGATGTAACATCACCTTCCTTTATCACGCCGCGGTCTGTATACTCTTTTTTTACATATCCCCAAAAATCCAGCTGTACGTCGGCGTCATTTGTCACATAGCCGTTCTTGCTGCATATGAACAGCTGGTCGCGAGAGGCAGACTCGTCCTGTATCATCTCGGATATTGCTCTTCCCACTGCACGCTCTGCCTTTTGCGCCCTATAGTTAATGGCAGTGTCAATCACATTAACGCCAGATGATACTGACTGCTTTATGGCCTTGCAGACCAGGTCGTCTGTGGCAGAGTCAGGCTCGCCAAGATACGTGCCCATTCCCACGTTGGAGAGCGTCAGACCTGCAAACTTTTTAAAATTAGCCGCGTCTGCGCCAGAGTTGCGTGCAAAGGCGGCAGTTCCCTCGGCAGTGGCAGATCCCGGGATCATGGCATGACTGCCAGCTGTGTCAAATTTAAAGTAGCGAGTCAAGCAGTATGGTGCCTGCAAGCAGGACTCCAGTAATCCTGCCGTAGAGCAGGGCGCCAGACATGCAAGGGAGCATGTCCTCAGAGTCATAGTTTTTCTGCAGGTTTAGACCCGTCCGCACAGCCAGGGGGGCTGCAAGCAGCGTGAAAAGTGACAGGTATGGGAGCAGGCCAAGTATTACTCCTGCAATTAGTGCAAGACATGCAAATGTGGGAAACACCCAGAACAGCCTGCTTGCCAGCCTCTTTCCCGTCATGATTACCAGCGTCTTTCTCCCCTTTGACTTGTCTGCATCATGGTCTGGAAATGATGCGACAAACAGTACTAGTGCTGAGAGCACTCCAATTACAATGCCTGCAGGTATTGATCCCGCGATAATCTCGCCGGTCTGTATGAGGCAGGCAGCTATCACTATGAGTGCCCCCTTTATGGCTACAAACGTCTCGCCTAATCCAGAGTCGACTATTCTAGTAGAGTAAAAGTATACTGACAGTATGGCAAATGTCAGTATTATGGCAATGACTATCCCTCCTGTAAGTGCAAAATAGACGCCAATTGATGCGCCAATTATTAGTGATATCACGCCTGCCCTATACACTGCAGAAGGCTCTAGCAGGCCCTCTGGCAGCACGCCTGTACCTCCGCTCATCTTTGTCCTGCGGGTACTAGTATCAATGCCACGCTTGTAGTCCCAGAAATCATTTAGCATATCCACGCTTGCGTGAAGCGCCAGCACCCCTGCAAACGTCAAAACAGCATCAAGCGGATCAACTTCCTGCTGGTATCTCCACGCCACTGCCAGGCCGGTGGAGACTGCCACTACTGATGCCAAAAGAAACCGCACGCGGATCACGCGTAGCCATGCAGACAGCATTACACATGGAATGCTGACGCGGCTATAATACTCATGGGTTTTGCCTAGGATTGATTCTGTATCATCCTGCAGACAACATTTGCAAACAAAAACCATAATATCAAAAGGAATACCCCTGCAGAACAGTTGACATACATTGAAAAAAGATACATAAAAAAGGACTCTATTGAGAGACGCGAATACCAGGTCAGCCTTGCAGAGCAGGCTGCAGCAGAAAACTGCATCGTGGTATTACCGACTGGCCTTGGAAAGACTGCCATCGCCTTGCAGGTGATTGCAGAGTATCTTGCAAGGGGGCGCGGGGGCGCCTTGTTTCTGGCTCCAACAAAGGTGCTGGTAAACCAGCACTATGAGTTTTTACGCGAACATCTTACACTAGAGGACATCTCACTTATCACCGGCGAGGACTCCATACAAAAAAGGACAAAGTTGTGGAATAATAGTATAGTCTGCGCCACTCCAGAGATTGCAAGAAACGACCTATCAAGAGGAATCACATCTTCAGAACAGTTCAGCTTGGTAATATTTGACGAGGTGCACAGGACAGTCGGCGACTATGCATACTCGGAGATAGCTGCCAAATTCGAGGGAGTAGATGCCAGAATAGTGGGCATGACTGCCACGCTGCCAAGCGAGAGGGACAAGGCAACAGAGATACTCACAAGGCTGAGAATATCAAGCGTCGCAGAAAAGACAGAAGAGAGTCCGGATGTCAAAGAGTACACGCAAGAGACAAAGACAGACTGGGTGAGCGTAGAGCTGCCGCCAGAGTTAATAGCAATACAGGCACGGCTAAAGGCTGCGCTAAACAAGAGATATGCCATGCTGCGCAGCAATCCAAATTTGAGTGTGAGCCAGCAGTCCATGTCGGCGCTGCTAAGGCTCAGGCCGCAGATAATACACCGGGAGAGGAGATCTGCAAAACCGCTCTTTGCGGCAATAAGGATTCACTATGCGCTCAACATACTAGAGGCGCACGGCATTACACCATTTCTAAAATTCTGTGAGCGCACAAGGGCAAAAAAAGGATCCGGGATCAAGGATTTGTTTGAGGACCAGAACATTGTAGATTCGATACGGATTGCAAAAGAGGCGCAAGAATCCGGCATGGAGCACTCAAAGATTCCAAAGCTCGAGGAGATTATGAGGACAACT
Organism: Nitrosopumilus sp. D6; assembly: GCA_003724325.1. Classification (GTDB taxonomy): domain Archaea; phylum Thermoproteota; class Nitrososphaeria; order Nitrososphaerales; family Nitrosopumilaceae; genus Nitrosopumilus. The sequence continues at coordinate 11,053 of RHFD01000034.1, forward strand.
GTGGGAAAGACGCTGATATTTACAAGTTATAGAGACTCTGTAGAGATGATCTACAAGCACCTTACTAGTATTGGCATCTCTGCGGTAATACTGGTAGGCAAGTCAGGCGAGACTGGCCTAAAGCAGAAAAAACAGATAGAGGCAGTGCAGGGGTTCCGGGACGGACAGTACAGGGCTATGATTGCCACGCGCGTAGGCGAGGAGGGACTAGACATTGCAGAGGTAAACCAGGTGATATTTTACGACAATGTTCCAAGCTCTATACGATTTGTGCAGAGAAGGGGCAGAACTGGCAGAAAGAGTACGGGCAGACTCATTGTTCTCATTGCAAAAAATACAATAGATGAGAGGTACCGCTGGATTGGAAACAGAAAGGTAAAAGCCGCAAAGTCCATGGGAGACAAGATGACTGACGTGCTAGAGCAAAACCGCGAGACGGCGCAAAGACTCGACAAGTTCATGTGACTAGCCGAGCCGCTTGATTACATGATATCCAAACTCTGACTTTACTGGCTCTGAGACCTCGCCTATCTGCAGCTTGAATGCCGCCTCTTCAAACGGCTTTACCATCTGGCCCCTGCCAAAATAGCCCAGACTTCCGTCCCTTTTTGCGCTTCCAGAATCAACAGAGAGGCTCCTTGCAAGCTTGGCAAACTTTTCGCCGTTTTTGAGCCGTTCTAGTATCTCAAGGGACTCGCTTTGTTTTTTTACCAGTATGTGAGAGCACTTTATCTTATCTGCCAATGCTGTTTTTCCGTATCCGGGCTTTAATTATTGTTCCCCAGAGTAATCCTGATATGTGAAAATATGTCTGCAAGAAAACCCGAGTGGGGGTAATTGCGCATAATTGTATTTTTTATCCGTTTTTATCTGATAGATTTTGTAAAATCTGCTTGGAATTTTTGCGCGCCGATTCAACGAGTTATCAAAAATACATACCTTGAGCTACTCTTGTTATACAATGTACTTGAGGCTTTTAGTTTGTGTAATGGCAATGTTGGATAGTGACCATTGAGTCTTTACACCCAGACACTGACTATTCACACCAAAAGCTGGCGAAACACCACCAGCCGAAAGCCGAGTTGACTCCTAATGCAACTACAGCTACTGATGCTGTCACTGCCGCGATGATTACGTTTCGCAATTTCATATCCATATATCGGGATTACCGTATTTAAGCATTTTTTTAGCACCTTTCAAACAGGCAGTAAAGATACGAGCCAATTTTCAAAGCCTCTCCAAAAGTCAGGCTTGAGGATGGTGTTTAGAGTCAGGCAGTTCAATACAAGCGATCTGACCTCTTAGGCACTGCAGCAATTTTCATACCAGACAGGCGAGATCCGGGACAGGGAAAAAGTATTACGTGGACTAGAAAATTTTGACACGGCAATCATTTCAGGAATGAGGGCATTTTACAATATCAAAAAACAGTTCCCTTGACGGCAAGACCACGGCAGAGCAGTCAAAGATTGTAGAGGGCAGGAACAAGTGGAAGACCTTGATCCAAAACGCCAAACAGTAGACTCGGAACCACTGATTATATATTTAATTTCTAAAAGATCCGTATTTCTCACTCACATCAAAGCGCCGATAACTTAATTGAAGAAACAGGCAAGCCAATCATCTCCAAATCTTTCACACTCAGCAGGGTGATAAAACCCGAATGCAGTGTTGAGGCCGACAGATGCTACTATTGATGCTGCCACTATGCCAATGATGACCATATTTCGCAATTGCATGTATCTAGTATGGAGTGCACGTATTTAAGTTTTTTTTGGCATGGGTGTAAGATCAGATCGCTCGTGCAGTTTGACATCGTCTCTGATACTAAATTGAACCTACGCCTGACCTCTAACATCATCCTCGTGCCTGACTGCTTTAAAGAGGAATCAAATCTTATATTCTGCCACATCCATACCATTGTATGAGATTACGAACTATGGCAATCGCAGTAGTAGCGGCAGGCATTGCAGCTGCGACCGGACTCCACATGGCACATGGTGTAATTTGGTGCTTTGTAAGCTGCTAAGATACCAGATATTTCCAGGTGTGATCCCAAATGCTAACAAGAGACCACCCCGCAAGCTAGAACCGACTCGGATGCGCGCATGAATCCAACTTTTCATCTGCAAACATACAGCAAGATACACTACACTCTTGGGATCTCATGCGCCTATTGCCTTTTTTATCAGCGACATTGTAATCTGCGGGTCTGCCTTGCCCCGCGTCTTTTTCATCACCATGCCGACTAGATAGTTGACTGCCTTTGAATCCTTCCTTGCCTGCTCTACTGCCTGTGGCTCTTCTGCCATTACCTCTAGGACCATCTTCTCTATCTCTGATT
>RHFD01000031.1 GCA_003724325.1 Nitrosopumilus sp. D6
GGGGGGGGGGTCAGCTATGCGAATTCTAGCCCCGCTGATAGTGCTTGGTATCATTGTTGTACTGTCTAGTGTTGAATATGCACATGCCTAGACGCCGCTTAATACCGGTGCTCCGTTATACATGCTACCTGTCGATAAAGTAACTACACAATGTGCGACAACATCGACTGGCACTGCCGAGTTTACAGACGCCGGACTGCTTACAACTCATTTAATGAGCGATGTTGATACGTTTACTCAAATAGCATACATTGAGGTACATGCAAATTCTACCGATAAATCAATTGGAATATTCAACATTACCACGCCAGCAGCGGCAGCCGTTAGTGTGACCATTCCGATTAGTGCGCTCATGAACATCACTAATTCAGTAGACACTGAAAAGTTTACGATACGGCCCATCCATTCAGTAGTTTCTGTAGTTGCGTTCCCCTCCACTGCTCTTGTTAAGTTCATCGACAATCACAGCATAAACTTTGAAATATACAAAACATTTTTTTATGTTAGAGATCGTTATGTTTTGCTTCCTAGAATTATTACCCCCAATGGAATGGATTTGGAAGTATTTGAAGCATTCGGTGGCGGTGTAGGATCGCGTTCCATAGTTCGTGACCCGAATGCGCCAAACCCCGTCGTTTGCAGCCCCGGCTCTGTCCAGATACAAAAACTCCCGCTAATCGAAATTGAAGGAGCAGAATATGAGAACGGAGTGCAGACCAATGCCACACTACTCTCAAACAGACACGAAGCAGGCGCCAGCTATACAGAACAAGAAGCAAAATGCACCTACCTTGATGAAGAGGCACGGTGGGAGAGTCATTTAGCCATGATGCACCAGTCAGGATTGACAAGCTGAATAATCCTGTAATATTAGAAAAGCTAAAAACTGCCGAGCTTGCCGCGCTAGAATATCTGGAGAATAGATAATGCTAACAGGCAGGGAAGTACTGCCAAGCCCGTGCAGGGAAATATGCAAGTCCTTTACAAAGAGAAGATCATCTAGTCTGAAAAGATATCTGTCAGGAAGGGTAAAGTGCAAGCCGTGCCATATCTGGACTGATTATACGGGGTGCCATCTCTATGGCGGCAGTCCTGCAGTCCCGGGATCATCAGGCTGGTACTGTAACTGTTGCAACAAAAAGGTGAGGATGAGGCCGCGCACCCGGGTCTCCAAGGAAGTGATCCGGGAGAGCATGGAGCGTGCAGGTAAAAAAACTGCGTATTAGATTACACCACATCCCGGGATCAACACGATCCCGGAAACACCACATCTGAGAACATCACTCTCCCGGATCAAAACGATCCCGTAACACCACTCCCCCGGATTAACGATCCCGGAATGTCACTTCCCGGGATCAAAACGTTCCCGTAACACCACTCCCCCGGATCAACGATCCCGGAATGTCACTTCCCGGGATCAAAACGATCCCGGGACATCACATCTGAGAACACCACTCCCCCGGATCAACGATCCCGGGACATCGCATCTGAGAACACCACTCCCCCGGATCAACGATCCGGGAAACACCGCTCCCCGGGATCAACGATCTCAGTCCAAAGTTATGAAAAATCGGTTTTTTTCATTCCCAGCTTTTCTTGCAGAGAATGGATTTTACATCTACATCTTTCCATTTTGCTGAAATTTTTCTCCGATAAGGCTTTTTCATATTTGTTCCAGGCTTTTTTCAATTCTTGCCAGTCTCCACCAATCAGATAATTGGGTTTTTCGTTCTTTTCCTGGATGAATTCAAACATGATGGGTGTAACAGTTGATTGGAATTGGGTCTATGATGCAGAGCATTACTCATCTATTGGAAATAATGTTTTCATAAAAGTACCCAAGCTAGAACTTTTAATCACGCTGAAAATAATTGGATGTATATCCAGAAATCGAAAATCTCGTCTAGTTACTGATCAGAGATATTTAAGATCAAAGATTTGGAAGGATTGTCATGACATTGGAAATTTGACTACTCACTTGGCCCAAATCGAGAAAAACTATCTGCATATTTTTTAAAAACCAATCTTGGCAAAAATCTGATCCAGGAATTTCTGGAAATTTGTGACGGACGCAAGAGCGCCTTTGATGAGGGAAAATCAAACATTGATTATATCGAGACGCTGTCTGATCTCTTTAAAAAATAAGACCGGTTCTGGAATCCGGATTGGCCATTTTAGATGGCATGAAATTCTACATCAGGGATGTATTTTCCCGTACACCTAGCTTTGCACCTAGAATACCCCAAACTTGCTTGACTCCATCTCTTCTTTGATTGCCAGCTTGAACCGGGGCGTCTTGCCCTCAAGGTTCCTCTCAAAGTCCTCACCCATCATCTCGGCGAGCTTTTCTACCATGGACCTGTTCACACTCAGCACGAAAAAGTGCCAGCCAAAGGCAAACTCCGAGTCAGTCATGGCAAACTCGTCCTCGCCATGAACCATCTCCTCTAGATGGGCAAGCTGGCGGGTCAGTGCATCACTTGTCTTGTCATAATCAACTGCAGAGACGTTGATGTTTATCCTGCCCTCCATGTTTATAGCATGCACGCGTAAAATAAAAATGATTACTCTTGCTCTAAAAGATGCCCAAAATCGATTCCAAAATGCTCCCTCATTATCCCCATGTATGCCCTGATGGAATCCGGAATCTCATCGCCGCACGCCATTCCAAGATTTCTTGCATTTATCCATATGATCAAAGTCTGTATTATTGTCAGGAATCTGTCGTTTTTTGCATCGGGGGATCCAATGGCCTTTGTGTATCTTTCTGCAAACTCCCACGCAGTCACAAAGTCCACACAGTCCACCCCAAAGACTGCGGCAAGCTGCTCTTGCATGTTGCGCGCCTCTTGCAGCGGCGTCTTGTTTATAATGTATGGGAATTTCACCCTTTCTGGAATGCAGCCAGGCAGCGGCCCCCATATGGTGACTATTCTGACTCCGGGGGAGAGTTTTTTAAATTTCTCCATCATGCTGTCTGTTATCTTTTCGTCTGCAAACCAGTAGAGTATTACCGTGGCATCAGAAATCTCTGCATCGCGCACGTCTGCGCATATCACATGCGCGCCGCTACCCTCAATTTCCTTTTGCGCAAGGCGAATCTTTTCAGGATTCTTATCCACACCCACTGCCTTTGCAGCCCCGAGCCGCATCGCAGTATTGACGCCCCTCCCGCTGCCGCATCCTAAATGATAAAACACATCGCCACTACCAATACCTGCAAATCCGAGTATGTCATCGAGCGCGCCCTGCGGAAGCTCTGCATCCTCCCCGCTTAGCAGGTTGCTTGGAAGCGTCTCTAGATACTCTTCTATCTTCAACGGCACACCTGCATGGTTTATTCCCTAATGCTCTCAAGCTTTGAGACTGCCTGCCACAGCTGTGTTCTCACGTATGAGGGCATGTTGGGATCCTGCGTCACGTCATCTAGCACGCTGATCGCGTTTGCGGCCCTGACTGACAGCGAGTACTCGTCGCTGCTCAGATCCGTTGCCAGGTCGGTGACTGATTTTTTTATGGTCTTTGGGGTGCTATTACTTGCTCCAATCTGGTTGAGCGTTTCTATTGCCTCCTTCATGGCTGTCTTGTTTTGTTCAGCGTCTGCCATGCCATTTCTCATATGCTTCAGAAGTATATAGTTACAGATCCAAAAAAATGCTGTCTGATTCTATAATGGTGCTGTACTGGGTCAGATCCCTTATCTTTGCGGGGAATTTGGACATCTTGCCTGTCTTGCAGTCAAACTCTGCTCCGTGCCAGCCGCATTTTACTGTACACCCCTCCAGGCTTCCCTCTGAAAGACTGGCCCCAGAATGCGTACAGGTATCATCAATTGCATGATACGAGCCGTCAATGTTTGCCACAAGAATCTCCTTGCCGTCTGCTGTAATCTTTGTCATCTTTCCCGGGGTAATATCTGATATCTTGCCTGCAAGAATCCTGGCCATCACAGGATTGAAGGAATGTTTCCTAATATCTCTTTAGCCGGCAGCAAAGTATGAATTCAGGTCAGGCGTAAAGCCAACATTAGATTATCTACAGATCTATCAGTCATGAACTCTCACCCTTGGTGATGACCGAGTCGGAGACATTTTTGCTGCGCAAAGAGATGGCAGAGATGAGTGATTTGTACGAAAAAAACGAGTTGAAGATGGAAAAAATCACATCCTAACTCGTGGAAGAAAATACCATACTCCGAGCCAAGTGTGGAGCACTCGAGAACCATCTCGCAAGATATGAGACTTTTAACAGTACTCCTTCATAAAACTAGGGTAGACTGACCCTAGGGAAATCTGACGTGTTGTTTTGAGTTTGCCGTGATGTGAGTCTATAGCGTATGTGATCAGTTGGTGAATGCTTTTGATCGCCACATAATCTCACATGCCAGTCAAAAATTATAATCACAAAGACTTTAGAAATGTATAGACACGACTGTTGATAATGTGTCAGATTCATGTAGACATGGCAGAGGAATCCTAATGTCAAGGCCTCAAAAACCAGATCCTGATGAAACAGTCATTCCTGGGAGCAATCACACCCCGGCGCTTGCCTTTGCAGTGATATGGGTCGGGATTCGCGCGGCGGTAAAAGCATGGATGAGTCTCAAGGGATTCACCTTTAGTCCAAAGTCAGGTCTGGTGTTTGATGTAGATTATTTGCACGAGGGTCTGGCCTTGTTCATAGAATTGATAAGAGGTAGCAGGGACTTCAAGGTCGATCTGCCAATATACCTCATAGCTGTCACTTGCCATACAAGCATCGAGATAGATGATGCTCTAAGAGATGGATACGAAAGGATTGCCAGATTCTCAAACCAACCACTGATCGGTTATTGGAAAGATCCTGCAGGCAGACCATATTTGGATGCAGTCGTTCCACTGCAATTTATAAGTAAGAATGCCGCAATAAGAGAAGGAAAAAAACATGGACAAGAATACATCCTCGCAATCTGGTCAGACGGCAGCCACGAGCACTCCAAAACGGATTAAGAACACATTTGCCCCAAACTGTCGGAACGAGTATTTCACACCTGGCAGTCTGTTTGCCGAATGCAAGTACGGGTTCCCGTTTGAAAAGCTCCCAGAGGAAGGCAAGAAGATGGTGCTAGAATACTCTGAGGAATACTACAAAAGATGTACCAAGACCGGAGAAAAGACAAAGTTTCCCTCGCCCATGTTTGGTCCTGATGCCATAGTATAGGTATGGCAAGTCATCAGATTATTCATACGGTTTGACATTATCTAAGAAACAAGATCTGATCGCTTGTACCTGTCCCCATACGCGTAAGAGGTCACTCGTGCAGTTTGACATCGTTTCAGGCACTAGATTAAACCACCAGACCCCAAACATCATCGTGCCCGACCTGACTGCTTATGCAGCAAATCTTACTGTGTTTTTGAGCTTCCCCAGCCCCTCTATCTCCATCTCTATCTTGTCGCCGTCTTTGAGAAATTCCGTCCCGGGGTTGTTGAGGGCTACTCCTGCCGGGGTGCCAGTAGAGATAATGTCGCCTTTTTCAAGTGTCATGACCCTTGAGAGCCTTGATACTATCTCTGGGATTATAATTGACATGTTGCGTGTATTAGAGTCCTGTCTAATGGCGCCATTTACGCGCGTGCTCATTGCAAGATTTTGCGCATCATCTATCTCATCTGCAGTGGTGATCCATGGACCGCACGGGGCAAACGTGTCAAAGCCCTTTGCCCTGCCAAACTGCCCGTCCATAAACTGTATATCCCTTGCAGACACGTCATTAAATATCATGTATCCAAATACTGCGCCGCGCGCCTCTTTTGCAGTAATGTTTTTACAGTCCCTTCCAATCACTACTGCAAGCTCTATCTCATAGTCAAGCTGCCCTACAAAGTCCGGGCATGTTATCTCTGATCCTGATCCCGCAAGCGCGGTACGCGGCTTTAGCACAATGACGGGGTCTGCCGGGGCCTGCATCTTTTGCTCTTTTGCGTGGTCTGTATAGTTAAACGCAAGGCATACAATCTTGCCGGGGTTTGGTATCGGGGCAAGCAGCTCAAACTCCCCGAGGTCGTGCGCGTACTCGAGTTGCCCTATCTTGTCTGCTATCTCGCCGTACCAGCCCTCAAAGAGAAAACTCTTGATACTCTCAGAGACTGGAACCCCCGTGAGAAACACAATGTCGTCCCTTGTGGCCACCTTGCTATCTCTTACAAGCCCAAAGGTCTCAATGCCATTACTCAAAAACCGTGCAATCCTCATAAATGATCACTTGTGGGTGAATATGGCCTGGCTTTGCGAGTCCTTTCGGCAATAGCCAAACCTGACAAACTGAATCTCCGCGCCGTCATCTAGCCGCAGATATTCAGGCTCTGTATAAACGTCTAGCTCCTCTAGGCTGTTCTCATCAAACACATCTCCCTGGAATAACACTTTTGGAATTATCATCTTTATCCTGTGCGCAGTACTCTGTGATACCCACTGCATCTTTGCCTCGGCTTTTGTGTCCTTGGAGTATTCTGCTGCAAGCTCTTCTCCCGCGCCAGTTATGGTAATGTCTCCTAGTCCCAAAAGCCTCGCCTTTGATCCCGGGACGAGGCTGCGCGCATCATCCCCTGGTATGTAAAACCTGCCATCCACCTGTATGGTTCTTGAGCCCATGTCTGCAGCAGGATGGTTTGGAATCTCTACAGATGATACGGGCAGACCAGTAACTGTGAGGCTTTTTGGATCATTTACCATAAACAGCCTCCTGCTGCCGGGATCGACTATCTTGCGGTTAAATGACTCGAGCGCATCAAAGGGGGCAAGCGTGTCTGCCTTTGTGAGCCCGAGTGACATGATGAATTTTTTTATGGCCTCTGGTCTTATACCCCTGCGCTTTAGCGCCTCGAGTGTCGGCAGGCGCGGATCATCGTACCACGACACCTTGCCCTCTTCAATTAGCGGCCTGATTATTCTCTTTGATATGGGCATCCCCTTGAACTCGAGCCTTGAGAAGAACCCCTGGCGGGGCTTTCTCATGTTTAGCGCATCAAGTATCGCATCTATTAGTTCGCGGCGCAGCTCAAACTCCTTTGAGCGAAACGCATGCGTAATGCCGTCAATGCTGTCCTCTATTGCAACTGCCATGTCGTAGCTTGGCCAGACGCGGTACTTTTCCCCGAGGGTATAGTGCTTGCCCTCGATTATCCTAAATAATACCGGATCCCTCATAACTGCATTGTCTGCACTCATATCCCCGCGGAACCTCAAAATGGCCTCGCCGGGCTTGGACTTTGTCATCATCTTTTCCCAGTTTTTAGAGTTCTTCTCCGTGTCTGCCCTGCTGCACTTGCAGGATCTTCGCTCCCTTCTGTTTTTTCCAATGTCGTCTCTTTTGCAGGTGCACACGTATGCCATATTTGATGCGACAAGCTCTGAGCCTTTCTTATAGAATACCTCCATGTCCTCAGACGTGCTCTTTATCTGGTCAATCCTGATGCCGAGCCATTCGAGTCCCACCTTGATTGCCGCATGGTACTCCATTCTCTCTGCCTCGGGGTTTGTGTCATCCATCCTGAGGATGAATTTGCCCCCGTACATTTTTGCGTATTCAGAGTTGATTATTGCAGCCTTTGCGTGCCCAATGTGCGGATAGCCGTTTGGCTCTGGGGGAAACCTGGTAACTACCTGCCCGTGCACTGCGCCTTTTAATTCCGGGAGGCCTTCTCTTTCTGCAGGTTTTTTTCTTGGGGCAAGAATCTCGGGGAATCTAGAGTCAATCTCTTTTTTTTGCTCCTCTGCAGACATTGCATTTACATTATCAACTATTGTAGCAATCTCTCTTGTTATATGGGACACATTCTGGCGCAGCTCTGGTCTTGTACCGAGTATCTTGCCTAGTACTATCTTGTCGCGCGTCTTGCCCCCGTGCTCGAAAGCATTTTGCAGCGCCAGCCGGCGCAACTCGTCTGCAAGCTCCATCTCACACGTCCCTCTCTACTACAAAGTCAAGCAGAGATGCCAGATCTTTTTTTGCGGGATTTTGATACGTGTGTAGTGAGCGCTCTGCCTTTTTTGCATACATGCGCGCCTGCCTCCTCACCTCATCTTTGATTCCAAGGGTGCGAATTACCTCTACTGCCCTGCCAAGCCCGCTCCTTGTGGCCTTTGGATTCCCAAAGGACTCGAGTATGATGCTTTTGTCCCTGCCGCGCGCGGCGCGTATTGCCATGAGTATGGGCAGTGACTTTTTGCCCTCCCGGATGTCGTTTCCTACCGGCTTTTTTGTAACGCTGGGATCGCCTACTGCCCCCATGAGGTCGTCAGTTATCTGGAATGCAATGCCGAGATTATACCCAAAGGATGCAAGCCTTGTAATGTCTGCGCGCCTCGTAGTTGCGCATATTGCCCCCATTGCGCACGACACCTCAAAGAGGGCTGCCGTCTTTTTGGCAACCATCCCCACGTACTGCGCCTGCGAGGGGAATTTGGGGCTCTTCCCCATGTCTACGTCTAGCTGCTGGCCCTCGCACACATCCACGCATGCGCCTGCAAGACGTGAGACAAGCCTTGTGACTGACTCTGCGGGAAGCCTTGATGCAGATATTACAGAAAATGCCTTTGAGAACAGGACATCGCCGGCAAGTATTGCGGCATCGGGGCCGAATTTTTTGTGGACAGTCAGGACACCGTGGCGCATCTCGTCATTGTCCATTATGTCATCGTGTACTAGTGTAAAGTTGTGTATCATCTCTACTGCTGCGGCAGCCGGCATGGCCCTAGCAGAGCTTCCTCCGAGAATCTGGCAGCTCTTTACTACCATGTACGGCCTGAGCCTCTTGCCACCATTTACTATGAGGTGGGCTGCAGCATCATAGAGGTTTTTGGGGCTTCCTGAGAGCCTTGAGCGCAGATACCTGTCTGTTGCAGCGGCGTTTTTTTCAATGTTCATTTATAATCCTCCACTTGTCTGGCAGCAGATGATGCGCAATGGCTGCATCAAGGGCGTCATTTATCGTGTCAGTCCATGCAGATAATACGTCTGCGCGCCGCTCTAGCACGGCAGCATCTGATCTTCCAAAGAGTCTCAGTGCTATGAGCATCCAGGGACAGTATATTTTGGGATCAGAGCGAATTCCATCTACAAGCTCATCAGGCATTACCCATCTGATCCCGTCTATCTCGCCTGGCATCTCTTTTAGCTCTGCGTCTGTCAGACCGACTAGCGTGCCGCATATCTCGTTTTCAGAACCGATGTCCTTGTATGGCACGTGGTACTCGAACTTGTGCATGTACTCTAGGGTTCCTGATATTCCAAGCTCATCAGGCATCCTTCTCTGGCCCGATGAGACAAATGTCTCTGATTCCCTTGGATGGCTTGCAAACGTGCCGTCCCAGCATCCGGGCCACAGCATCTTTGCGGGATCGCGTCTTGCAAGCGCCAGCCTGCCGCTCTTATCAAACAATACGGCAGTAAATGCCCTGTGGAGCTTGCCGTCTGGCAGGTGGCATCTCACCTTCTCCTCGGTGCCTATTGCGTTGTCGTTTGAATCTACCAGTATTACATACTCTGTCATCTAAACAGCGTCCCCTCGAATTTACCCCCTATCGCGTCTGCTATTCTCCGGGGCTTGTTGCCGTTTACAAAAAACACCCTGGTTCCGCCCCTTGATATGGCAGTAGCCTCTCTTACCTTTCTTGCCATGCCGCCAGTCACATCCATGTCTGTGGCAGATATGGATGCGCGCATACTGCCTGCCTCGCGTACGAGCTTGCGCGACTTCATATCAGAGTACAGCCCGTCCTCGCCGAGCGCAAAGATGCACAGTCTAGGCCTGAGAACCTTGGCAATGTGCGTCATTATGCGGTCCCCTGAGAGTATGTACGTTTTTTTCTGGCCGTGCCACAGTGCATCGCCGTACGTCACGGGAGTCATGCCTGACTTTGCAATCTCGCCTGCCTCCCTTATCCCTTTTGGAGATGCCCTATTCCCTGACATGAATGCAGAGGGGCAGAGGCAGTACGGACTGTGACCGTTTTTGAAGAGCGACTCTAGTACCATGTTGTCTAGTTTGATCATGGAGTTTTTCACCGTGGCAACGCCCCTGGGATTATACTTTTTTGGCTCTGTGTGCATGTCGTATTTTACGGACCAATAATGTCCAAACGAGCCCCCGCCGTGCACTATTATCACGGGCTCGTCTGCCTTGCGCAGTACTCTGGCGACTGCATCCATGGCCTTTTTTCTAGGAGTAAGCGGCCTGGCCTTGTCAGTAATTACAGAGCCACCAAGCTTTATGAGAATCATGATATCACCTGATGCCCGTTCAATTAAAAACTATCAGTCCGTCAGAGTCAATGCCTGCCGCAAAGCACTCATAGCCGCCCTCCCGGAACGCGTCGGCTGCAGCAGGGCCTCCATCAGTGAGGGCAAAGACGCATCCACCGCCGCCTGCGCCAGTTATCTTTGCGCCCGCAGAGGCGCCCTGTCCAATGCGTACCATCTCCTGCAGGGTCTGATTTGTTACTCCTATTGCCTCTAGATATCGCTGGTTCTGATTTGCCTTTTTGCCGAGTTGCGCAATGTCTCCTTGCTCCAAGAGTTCCTTGACATCCCTTATAATATCTGACTCTGCATCACACATGCCGGAGAACTCGGCGGGGTTTGCATTTCGGAATTTTTTGACTTTTGCCACTACTGATTTTGTAGAGTGGGTGGCGCCAGAGCTTGCAACTATTATGCCAAGATTCTGCCCTGCGTCTATCTTTTCGTGCCCGTCTCCACCGTATCTGATTATGCCGCCGTGCGTGCAGACCGTACAGTCGGCGCCAGACGTGTCCTGAAATATAGTCCTCTCTGCATTTACTGCAAGGTGTAGTATCTCTTCTCTTGAATAATCAGAGAACAGTCCCGAGACTGCGGCAGCTCCGGCGACACAGCATGCAGAAGACGAGCCGAGTCCCATGCCTGCGGGAATCTCTGACTTTACAGTCACCTTGATGCCAGGAATGCCATGTGAGCGCAGGGCCGTATCTGCCAAGTGGTACAGGGGCCGCAAAATGCAGTCCACGTCGCATGCAGGAATGCCCGGCTCTGCTTTTAGAGAACCTATCTCTGATATGATGTGTATCTTTTTTTCCATAGTCTCCTCTGCTGTAACTGTAATCCTCCTGTCTATGGCGCAAAGAATGGCGCCCGAGCCGTACACTACAAAATGCTCTCCAAACAAAATTATCTTGCCTGGAGCTGAAGCCGTGGATTTCAAGTCTGAGTATCGGGGTCTTCTGCCATCTTTGTCTCAAACTCGTCAATGGTGTGCGGCATCTCTCCGTCCTCTTTTAGCTCGCCCTTTTCTATGAGGATCTGCCGTACGAGAAGCCAGAACACCGTGGCAAGCGCCGTGATTCCCTTGTTGTTTGCAGGTATTATAATGTCAAGCTTTGAGGTAATGTTGTTTGTATTTGAGATTCCAATTACTGGGATGCCGGCGTTTGTAGCCTCTGTGACTGCCTGCTCGTCTATCTGCGGGTCAGTTACCAGTACCAGCTTTGGCTCGATATAGTATGACAGCGACGGGTTTGTCAGGGTTCCCGGCATGAATCTTCCAGTCAGCCTCTTGACTCCGAGCATCTCGCAGAATTTCTCAGTCGGCGTGTCTGCCTTTGTAACGCCAGAGCACACGATCAGGTTTTCAGTGCCGATTCTGTTGATAAACTTTGCAGCCACGCGTATTCTAGACAGGGTGATATCAGAGTTGATCATATAGCAACCGTTTGTGTCAGCCTCTGTGATAAAGTGTCTCATGAATTTTGTCTTTATGGTGGTACCTATTTTGATGCCCGTTCTTTCAATGTCTACCTGCTGACTCATGCCGATTTTACACCTCTGCCATGCCACATATTAAATCATGCCCCGCAAGGCGCAACAGCTCGTTGATCTTGGCAGTCCTCTCGCCGCCCACGATTCCGGCCTTGAGCATTCTAGAGCCCGTGGCTATTCCAATGTGGGCTATGTGCGAGTCTGCAGACTCGCCGGATCTGTGTGAAGTGACCAGCTTTATGCCGCTCTTGTCTGCAAGGGATGCAAACTCGAGGGCATCATGCAGGCTGCCTGCCTGATTGACCTTTAGTATTGCGGCATTGCATGATTTTGACTCTACGGCCCTTGCAAGTATGTCCTTGTTTGTAACAGTCAGGTCGTCACCTGCGATCATCACTTTTGGAAAGCGGCCGGTCAGCTCGGCCATTGCATCAAAGGCCTCCTCATGTACTGCGTCTTCTACATAGGCAAGCTTGTACTTTGATATTATCTCTGCGGCAAAGTCGATCTGCTCCCCGGGCGTATTCTCAAAACCGGCCCTATCATAGACGTATCTTTGTTTTTTTTCATCCCACTGCGTGGATGCTGCAAAGTCTGCGCCAAGGGAGACTTCCCGGCCCAGCGTGTATCCCAGATTCTCACAGGCGCGCGTAGCCATTTCTAGCGCCGCTTGGTTTTCAAGCTTTGGAGCCCATCCGCCCTCATCTCCCCTGCCCCTGGTAAATCCCGGATCATTTTCTGAGAGAATACGTCCAAGCTCCCTGTGTACTGCCAGGTTGGTGTCTGCTGCATCCTGTATGGTTTTGGCGCCAGTTGCGCACACGAGTATCTCCTGTATGTCCGGCGTTCCAGGTCCTGCGTGCGCGCCGCCGCCGAGTATGTTTCCAAGCGGGTACGGAATGTAAAACGAGTCACGCTGCGAGAGCATCTCAAAGAGCTGCCTGCCTGCAGCCCTTGATGCAGATTCCATCGAGGCTATGCTAACGGCAAATGCTACTGCGCCGCCCACCTGTGAGTATCTAGGTGACGGGTCTATCTCCCGTATCGCATCGTGTATGCCCCTGAGATCAGAGGACTCTAGCCCGATGAATTTTTGTATATTTTTTTCTAAAATACCAAGGCTCTCTGCTGGCCCGCCGGGGGCAAAGGCTGCCGCCTCGTGTCTTCCGACACTTGCGCCAGACGGAGCACACACGCGTCCTGCAAATCCGCCCTCTGATATAATGTCAATCTCTATTGTCTTGCTACCCCTGCTATTGTATATGATCCGTCCCCGGACAGAGGAGATTGCAGCCAAGCTACTCTAACTCTGACTGGACTTCCTGCTTTCTCTTTTGTATTGCCTCATAAAACGGAATTACCTGACGGATTGTCTCGACTGTAGTTAGTAGCATTCTTCTGCAACAGTATCTCTTGATTTCAAGCGAGTCAAGCACAGCAGACGGATTCTCGCCTGTCTTTATCTTTTCCTGGTATGTGCCGTACTTGTCTGCGATCAGGCTACCACATGTAAAGCACCTGACTGGAATTAGCAT
Source organism: Nitrosopumilus sp. D6 (assembly GCA_003724325.1). Lineage (GTDB taxonomy): Archaea > Thermoproteota > Nitrososphaeria > Nitrososphaerales > Nitrosopumilaceae > Nitrosopumilus. The sequence goes on from RHFD01000031.1 coordinate 13,312, forward strand.
ACGAGTGGAAAGGTAATCAAGGATTATAAAAACCATGCAAGAAAATGCTTTTGCGGGCGTCGCCCAGCCTGGCCAAAGGCGCTAGCTTGAGGGGCTAGTCTCTTAGGAGTTCGTGGGTTCAAATCCCATCGCCCGCATTATCTTGACTCAAGGGCCCTGATGAGTTCGGCCCTGCGGCTCTCCTCTGCTATGGCCCCCCTGACATCATCTACTAGCATTCTGCACACGTCAATCTTTCTTCTTGCCTCCTTTACCACCTTGTCATACAGGGCAAACGTCTGCAGCTGCAAGTACATGCCCTCCATTACATCAAATATGCGCGCCGCCTCTGCAATCTCGCCGGTCCTGATTCTCTCAAAGATCATCCTTTTTAGCTCGCCTACACAGTCAAGCAGGCCGAGCACATAGGACTCGGGCATCACTGCAAGCTTTGTGTGGGATGGTATCTGTTTTTTACAGTGTATGGAGAGGAGCGCAGATGCCTCGACGAATTCCTGCTCTGGCGTGATCATGTATCTTGCCAGATTGCCTGTGGATTTTTTCCTGTATCTTTTGAGCAGCGCGTCTGCGCGCCCAAGGTTCTTCTGAGCTGCTGTGACATCGTCTCTGTGTATTGCAATTATCGCCTGGCTGCACAGTATTATTATCTCTCTTGTATTCTTTAGGAGAAACTCCCTCGAGTCACGGATACCCGCAAGTGTCTTTGCTATCTTTTCAAGGGAGGGACCCGTGTTTTTTAGAGCCATGTATGATGCCATGTAATCCCGGAATAAAGGCGTTTGTCAGTTGTGTATGCATTATAAAATCAGACACGCAATACATGATTGTGCTAATACCTGCCGTGATCCCGGCGAATTCAGTTTCAAAATCTTTCAAGCACTATACTCACGGCAGACTCTTGCAACATCTGTACCCAAAATACTATACAAAACATCCAACTATACAGATAGTCAGACGCCTTCAAATTTGATCCAAAACGACAAGTGACATACAGATGACCAAGACAGTCCATGAAAATGTATCTAAAAAACATCCATCTTGAATCATATTACTTTGAGAGTCCACTAGCAGGGCACTGCCAAGGCAAGATTGGTTTGACCTAGTTCCAGCACCACGGACCAAAGCAAT
>RHFD01000071.1 GCA_003724325.1 Nitrosopumilus sp. D6
TGATGGATGCCTGCTCAAAGGTTTAATTCTGTATCATACGGTGATATTTACATGGAAAGGGGCCTTGTAATGCTCGGGTTTGGAGCAATAGTGGCGCTGTTTGTGGCATATAACAGATACCAGGATCCCGGACTGCTCACTCCTGATGCGATTGGCGTCATACAAAGAATTGCATACGGCTTTTACATTGCGCTTGCAGCATCCCTTGGGGCAATAGCTCTAGGACTGTACAAATATCACAAAGCAAAGGCAGGCTCTGGAGGAGGATTACTAGGTGTAATGGCTGCAGCCACCCTAAACCAAAAGTCGCGGCGCATATTTATCGTGACGTTTGTAGTGTATGGTGTGTTTTTCTCGCTTGCATCAGGAACACTAGTGTACCAGCCAGAGGTAAACTTTGTAACGCACTATGGTGCAGATATTCCATCAGGCTTTGTCTCCCCGTGCTGCGATAATCTCGGATACATGCCAAAGATAATTGTATATCTCTCTGAACATGTGGGATTACAGGTAATACCCATCAACTTGGTACTGCAAATCACGGTATCGTATCTTGTGGGACTCAACGTATCTATTGCTCTGCGCGTGCGCGGCACATCAGGCAGGGGAGTGGGTGGAGTCGGTGCTGCAGCAGGCCTGTTCATTGCGTGTCCCACGTGCGCCGGCACGTTTCTGTCCTTATTTGTGGGTACTGCAAGCGGCATTGCGCTCTCCCTGGTATTGGTACAACTACAAACTATATTCATTGCCGTATCAATTCCCGTGCTGTTACTCACCCCGTTTCTCATGGCAAAAAAACTGCAAAGTATGAATAATGCATGCGGAGGGGAATAGCAATAAAGCTCCAGTCTGCCAGACAGTATGTGGACTTTTTTCTCGGACTAGACATGGGAGATGTGCGCCTGCTTGACTTTATACACAATGAAAGAATGGCGCTAAAGCAGCGGCTCAAATACAAGGATGTAGATCACAAAGCCATAGACTGCGCAATAAGCGTGCTAGAGACTCTTGCAAAAGAGATTAAAAATGACGGCGAGAATATAGTCATTGCAAGACATGCTAGTAACTAGATTTTTCCGAGTTTTTTGATTATAATCTCTAGTATTTCATCATCATCTATCAACACTAACGGAAAGCCGTTTTCCTTGCTTGCCTTTTTGTATTCGCCGTCCTTTGTCACAATTACCATTCCATGCTTGCGCGCATAGTTAATCACGGAATAGTCAGACCCCAGGTTCTCACCTGCAGTGGTCAGCTTGCGCACACTGTACGCGTCATATCCCCTCTCTTTTAGGCGCAAGTCCATTCCATCAAGGTTCTCATCGACTAGTATCTTCATGGCACGCATGGCAATAGCTCGTATATTAACGTGATACATAAAAAAGGCGCCAATCCCATACACACTCGTGTCTGCGGCGCAAAACCACAACAAACACTTGGACATGCTCCAAAATTACAAGGACTATCTAGTGAGGTGTGTCTTGGATTTAGAGAGTATGGACAGGCAGTCAGAGTTTGCAAAAAAATGGAACGAGCAGGCAATCTGTGAGAGAAAAAAAGAGATAATACTAGTGGATAAAATACTCAAAAACCTGGTGCGGTTTTAAATCTCTGCAGTTATCTTTTTTATCCTTGTAATCAGCCGGATCTTTGTACTAATTGGCATCTCTGGCTCCATTGCAAAGTATACAATGTTTCTCCGTGTATATATGACCATCTGCGATACCTTTTCACGCTCTACATGCACATACCTTACCTTGCCAAGCGACCTGTCAAACTCTTTTCTCATCAGCCGGCGCTGAGCCACCTGTTTGCAAAAATGTTCTTCTTCTTTTTGCGATTCGAGGCTTGTCTTGCCTGCCTTCATTATGGCCTCTTTGATCTTGCCCTTGTGGTCAATTACTGCTGCAAACCTCATCTGCGAATCCAGACCTATTATCTTTTGAACTATCTCTAAAAAATCTGGCTTGGCCATCTGTATTGAAAATTCTGCTCGGCAAATATAAGCCATTGAAAAGCGATCTGAAAAAACTACTGCAAACTATTCCATCCGGGCCGGTTTATAACCTTGTAAATGCAACACAGTACATGCGGACCGAACTTGTCGTGTTGCTGGCAGGACTGGCAATGTTTGCATCCGGCTTGATAATGTTTTACTCTGTCGGTACGGACTTGCCACTGAGATGGGTAAAGCATGTGGGGACCTTTGTGGGTATTGGAGGAATCGGCGTGGTACTTGCAGGCATTTTGCTATACCTGATTAGTAAAAACGAGCCGCCAATCAGCGATCTTGGAGTGTAAGGCTATATACTCAGAGTGCCGCGCCCATCTGGGAATGTCTGGGAGAAACTGGCTTGGGGGAGTATGTCTGCGAAACGGCGGCTATGTTACTATTTTGGAGTCACTTGCACACTATCGCAGGCGCCTCTGCACGCTAGGTGACAGCCCAGAGCTAAAAAATGCAGCAATGTTTGCACCAGTGTTAACCTCACAGGCAGCAAAGACAATACCAGAGATAGACCGCACCACACAAGACGTGCTAGATTATCTTGCAGGAGGTATGGTTGATATTGACGTGGCGTTTTTAGACAAGGCGCTTGCGTGTCATGACTCTGACATACGCAAGGCGCAAGACACGGGAGATGCATACTATACAAATCTCATAGGGGATATGGAACGTGCAGCTTTTCTCCTAGAGATGATTGCATCAGTTCGAAAAGGGCTCTCAGAGTATGACTAGGACAGATCCGCATCATCCCAGCAAAGCCGGTACTTGCCGACTATTCTGAGCATCTCTAGCTTTGCACCTTTTTTAAAAGAGATCTTGTGTATCTTGTGTGATGCATCCTCAATGTCTAGGGTAACATTTGATACTGCCTCAAAGACAAGCGGGTTTGTAGAGTGCTGCCTCCACTCGTCTTCCTCAAAGTCCATGTAAAACTTTGTGTATAAGAGTCCCATTATGTACGGTGGCATGTCCCTGAATAAATAACTAGGGATCTAGAGTGATTTTAAAACTATTGATATGGTTCTTGGGGTTCGGTAGCACGATTTTTTCAGTGTTTCTAATCTTTGAGATGCGCAAGATCTGCTCGTTTTGCCATTCAATGTGTTTTAATGAAAAAAATGAATCCTGTATATTTGAAAATATCAGCATATTTCTCCAAAATTCTGAATTAATTTTAAACGTATTGACAAGCACACTAATCTTGAACTATATAACTACTGATTCTCGATCAGTTGGAGATCAAAGCCATCATGCATTACTTTGAATACAACTCGTGATATAAAGATCAGAGGTCACGAAGAAACTAAAAGGAGTCCATCTAGAAGATTTTCCGTGATTTGATGGGGTGCTCTTTTGAGATGTGAGTCTTGCGCAGTTTTTTTACAAAATATATAGACCTCCGCAGATCTTTCTGATTTATTGAATATCTTTATGGATCCTCTTCTTCCATAAAGCAGATTTTGTGCGATGCACTTTTTTGACTCTGCGACGAGTCAGAATGTATTATCTGATGGCACCAATGAGGCCCCTAGCATGCCATATTTGGCCTGATTTGGGGAAATTCTTTTAAAGCGAATCCATTTTTATCATCTCATGAACAAGAGTCAAAGCTATATTGCAGTACTTGCAATGCTTCCCTTGTTTGCAGCAGGACTTTCTGTTGGCCATGCCCCGTTTGCCGAGGCGGCCAACCCGGATATCTGCGGAGTACAAATGTGCTCTGATGTAGCCGGTGGCAGAGAAGCCTGGGAGGAACAGCGCAACAAGGGTGTCCCTGTAGCACAACCACAGGATACAGACAAGACGGACAAAGACAACATGGAAAAGATGGACAAGGACAAAATGTCCAAAGATCACATGGACAAGGACAGAATGGACAAGGACATGGAAAAGATGGACAAGGACAAAATGTCCAAAGATCACATGGACAAAGACAAAATGTCCAAAGACAACATGGAGAAATCCATGGGTTCTGAGCTCCGACTATCTAGGGCAAACGTGCCAGCAACAATCCCACTACACATGGGATACTTTGGCGGTGATGAGGTACACTTTATCATCACTGACTCTAGCGATCCAACCCACGCCGACATTATAACCGAGGCGCAAGGATGGAAGGTAGAGCTTGCACCACTGCTAGCAAACGCTCCAGTAGAGGCCCTTTCCAAGACGTACATGTTCACAAACGGCATACAGGGCGGCGGTGTCCACGGGTTCCAAGGTGAAGTCTTTACGACCACACCATCCCAAGAGGGGTACAGTGCCCTGACATCACACGTCCATGTCGCATGGAATGCAGATGCAACAGCAAGAATGCTCACCTCTGAGGAGATGATCCTAGAGGCAGAGACGGCAGGCGAGATCACACTAATTGATCTCAAAGTCGTCCTCAACATGCCACACATCGTATGGCCTGACGGCCAGATGCTGGTAAAAGAGGACAAGACGCTTGCACACGACACAAAGTACGGCGGCGGTCAGGTGTTAGAGATTAACACTGATGAGATGACTGTCACTTTTGTGGCGCACCGAGGATGGGGACCTGACGGCAGGACTATATACTATATAGTGACTGACGCAACCCCGAGTGGTCCCGCAGAAGGTATGGGAGTCGTGAGCACGCCAACGTCTGCAAGTCTTATTGCAAACTCTGCAGCAGTCGACTTGTTCCAGTTCAAGAGCGGCATAAAGGGTCCGGGACCACTAGGGTTCCAACCCGGAATTGCAGCAGGAGCACCAGGCGATGCCAACTATTCTCCAATGTGGAGGATATCTCTGGCAGACTGGGTATACCCTGAAAACGCCGAGCTGGTAGAGACGATTGCAGACCTGAACGCATACGTAGAGGAAGGCAAGATTAAAGCAAGCCTTGCACGTCCCATGGACAGCGACCACATTGTCAACTGCCCGTTCATTGATCCCTTCCAATAAGGGAATTTTTTCTTTTTTTTATATATAGAGGCACATGTGCGCCATACATGGTCTCGTGTTTGTGTCGTTTTTGCCTATAATATCAACGCCTAAATCCCTCTCTGCTGTGGTTTGATGGTGGACTTTATGCTTGAAGAAGAGCTAGTAGACTTGGTGACTTTTTGCCTGCAGAATCCCGGCTCGAATGTACACGAGCAGGAACGGCGCATAACAGAGATTGGCAGATTGCTGTATGCAGACGGTGGAGTAGACGCGATGGAGAATTTTTTTCACGTTGTGCGTAATCGTGTAAACGGTGAGATTAAAAAAGACCCGCTACCACTTCGCTCTCTGTGGAACGGGATTACAAGTGAGTGGCAATACTACCAGCATTGAGGAGAGTGCCTATAGAAATTGCACCAAAAAGGAGCATCGCGAGCAACGGCGTCAGCCGTTTGCGACACTACTATCAGCGTTACTGCTACTACTGCGACAATAACTGCTGCGACCTTTTTCTTCATACCTTCTCTATGCATACATCTTATATAAATATTTTAACAGGATTTCTGTAAGAGGTCAGGTCGCTCGTGCAGTTTGAGATCGTCTCAGGCACTAGATTGAACCACCTACGCCTGACTTTAATCTTCGTGCCAGACCTGACTGCTTTTGGATTTCTCAAAGTGGTTCTGTTGCAAGTTTGTGACAAATGTATAGTGACGCAGTAAAGTTCTCAAGCTCAAACAAGGCAAACACT